>CAZWJC010000004.1:0-77081 GCA_964634255.1 uncultured Verrucomicrobiota bacterium
CTCTGGAGGCGGGATGTGTTCTCTATCCGGAGCGACCCCAGCATTTGGACACGGGTGGAGAAAGTCCGGCAGACGCCCGGCGCCGACAGAGTGTTCCTGCTCCAGACCGCACCGCAAATCGGCGTCCGCATCACCCGCCTGCTGGCCGGCACGCGCAAGATGACCGACAAGGAAGCCCGCTCCGGCAAGCGCGGTCCTGACACCATCGCCATCGGCGGCACCTACGGCGCCGGCGCAAAGAATCCCGGCTTCGCCATCCCCTACGGCGCGCTCGTGCCGAAGAAACTCGACAACCTCGTCGCGGCCGGCCGCTGCCTCGACGTGGACACGCCCATGGTTGAAGACATGCGCCTCATTGCCACCTGCCTGCTGACCGGCCACGCCGCAGGTGCCGCCGCCGCCCTGTCCGTCCAGGACAAATGTCGCCCGCGTGAAGTTGACGTTGTCAAACTCCAGCGACTCTTGGTTAAACAGGGTGCTTACTTGGGATAGCCGCGGCGATTTCTCATGAGGAAAGCAGCTCAGCGATTCCGCTGGCGGCGTGCCCTGCGACCGACGGTTCGCTGGCTGGTGCTAGTTGTCGCGGTGGCGCTGGCCTGGCCGTGGCGATCGGACTCGTCCACGTCGGTCATCCTGCCGACTCTGAGTCCTTTCATCGCTCTGGCTTCAGCCATCAGCGTGCGCGCGGTGGGTGTGCTGGCGTTGCTAGCGCTGCCCGCATTGGTGCTGGTGTTGGTCTATCGGCGGTGGTTTTGCCGGCACGGCTGTCCGGTTGGGTTGTTACAGGAAATGGTGGAACGGGTGCGACCGGGCGGACGCAAGCGTTGGCTGAAGGTGCCAGCCATCGGCCACTGGCTGGTGCTGCTAACACTCGGCGGCGCGGTGCTGGGTTATCCGCTGTTCCTGTGGCTCGATCCGCTGGCGATCTTCAACGGCTTCCTCAATGCCTGGCGGCAGCCCATCGCGCTGGCTACGCTGCTGACCGGCCTCGGCTTGCCACTGCTTCTGGTGCTTGATCTGGTTGCGCCGCGACTCTGGTGCCAGCGGATTTGTCCGCTGGGTGCCACGCAGGACCTGCTCGTTTGGCCGAGGCGCTTTCAGCGACGCCGTTCATGGGGGCAGACCCTGAACGCCGAGCCATGCCCGACCAATGGACCGCGAGCGGTCCCCGCTCGCAGCACGTTGCCAGAGAACGAGCCCTCGGAGGATGCGACGCGTGTTCTGTCAACGCACCTGCTGCGGACGGGGAGCGTCCGCGGTCCGAATCCAGTGCATCAGGAAGGCATGGAGAAGTTGGGACGGCGTTGGTTTCTCGCCGCTATCGCAGGAGTAGTAGGCGCTCTCGCGGTGAAGACGGTTCGCGGGCAAAACGCCGCGCCGTTACGCCCGCCAGGCTCACTGGACGAACAGCACTTTACGGGCGTCTGCGTGCGCTGCGGCAACTGCGCCCAAGTCTGCCCGGCCAAGATCATTCAGCCCGACGTCGGCGCGAGCGGTGTGGCGGGTTTCCTAACGCCGCGGTTGCGGTTCGAGTCGGATTACTGCCGGGAGGATTGTCATCGCTGCAACAAGGTTTGTCCCAGCGGGGCCATCGCCCGGCTTTCGCTCCTCGAGAAGAAGCGGCACGTGATTGGCCAAGCCGTGGTGGACCTTGACCTGTGCTTGCTGGCGCAGGGCCGCGAATGCACCGCCTGTATCCAGAAATGCCCCTACGAAGCTATCGCCCTGGACAGTGCTGACGGCGGTTTCTCCAACGAGCCACGGGTGGTGCTGGATCGCTGCAACGGTTGCGGAGCGTGCGAGGCGGTGTGCCCGACCCAACCGGTCCGGGCGATGCGCGTCCAAGCGCAGAAGCTGACGGGGGTTCTCCCGCGCGCAGTTCGCGTTTCGAGCCGTTGAGCGCTGGCGTCAGACTACCGTTTCAGGCCGCACACCCATCCACATCCGGGAGCAACGCGATGAGTAGAGCCAGGCTCGGCTCGCCCAAGCGCGCTCGCCGCGGTGGCTCGCCGGCCGATGGGGCGTTGTCTGTCGCGGACAAACTTGTACCCAGATGAGTGGACACCAGCGGGATGAGGTTGGCTCCGTCGTCGAGAATGTGAATTGGCATGTTCATGCTGCGGTCTTACCACGACTTCGCCCAAAGACAACGACTGCTCGGTAAGGATTGGGTGACAAAGCGGTGACGCTGATTCACTCCGCCCGGTGACGAGCCGAAGGAAAGGAAGGCTTGAACTCAGTTAGATCAAGTTGGCCTGATCGGCGTCGGATTTGCGCCCGGTCAGGAATTGATCCCGTAGCGCGGCAAGTTGCTGCGGTGAGTGCAGGCTGCGGAGCTTGGCCACTTCAGCCCGGGCGAGCGCGTCGCAACGTTCGTTGTCGGCGTGGCCGGCATGGCCTTTGAGCCATTGCCAGTGAATCTGGTGGGGCGCTGCCGCCGCGTCGAGGGCGCGCCAGAGGTCTTCGTTTTTCACCGGCTTCTTCTCCACGGTGCGCCAGCCGCGGCGCTTCCAACCCGGCAACCACTCCGTGATGCCTTGGCGGAGGTACTGCGAGTCAGTCCAGAGTTCGACGGCGCAGGGTTCCTTGAGCGCCTGCAACGCCGAGATCGCCGCCTGCAATTCCATGCGGTTGTTGGTGGTGGCGGGGACGCCGCCGGAGATTTCACGCGACCGCGTCCCGTGCCGCAGCACCGCCGCCCAACCGCCGGGGCCACCCGGATTGCCCTCGCACGCGCCGTCGGTGTGGATCGTGACTTTCTTCACGCGGGTCGAAACAGCGTCAGCGTTTACCCGTCAGCCGTTCGACCAGAAAATCCTCAAAGCCTCCCAAGTCTTTCCAGCTTGTGGCCACATTGATCTGCTTCGCCTGCGGGTCAATGACCGTCATGGCGTCGTCGGTTACGCGGATGCCGAGCTTTTCCATCACGCACAGGTCCTGCCGAATGGCGAGGTAAATGGCGACGGCATCGAACAGCGTGCTGCTTTTTTCGTCCGCCATGTTCGCCGGAAGCTTGGTGTCGCTCTTCACCCAGATGCGGTAGTTCGCCACGATGTCCGCGGCGATGCGATCCTGTGAATCTCGCACGCGGCGATACTTGTCGCCGGTCAGGGTCACGAGACCGCAGGTGTCGAGCGGCGTGATCGTCATGTCCCACGGCGCAGTGAAGACGGCCTGGCAGGCTTTTGCGTCGCATTTCACGTTCCACTCGGCATGGGGCTGCTTCGCTCCGCCGTAGCCGACGCGCACGCTACCATGCATGCCCACGAACCGCGCCTTCTGTGCGATGCGCGGCTCGCGCTTCAGCGCTTCCGCGATGTTCGGCACGGGCCCGATGCAGATGAGCGTCACCGGCTGCGCCGACTTCATGATGGTGTTGATGATTGCCTGCACACCATCGCTATGCACCTTGCCCGGATACTTCTTGAGATCGTAATCTTTCACCCACTCCGCCTGGCGACTGCTGCCTTGCGCGGCGAGGTCGAGTCCCACGCCCACCGGTACGTCGGTGCGTCCGGCGCGTTCCAGCAGCTTGGCCAACAACTTGGCGCGATATTCCGGGCGGCCGTAATCGCCCACCACCAACTTCAAATCCAACTCCGGCGACTTGAGCAACAAGCCCAGCGCCCATGTATCGTCGATGTCATCGCCGATGTCCGTGTCGAGGATGACCGGGATGGGCGCGGCCTTTGCGGGCGATGGGGCGTCAGCAGCCGTGGCGGCGAAGGCCAACGCCAACAGGGCGGCACAGAGGGCTGTGGCTTGAAGGAGGCGAGGCAGGTGTAGCGTGTTCATGTTCTGGACTTTCATCTCGTGCGGCAGGGTGGCAGTCGTGACAGGCGATTTCAAGAGTTGAACCAAGGCGGCTTTTACCGCGAAATGATCCAAGTATGCGCAAGTTCATGGTCGCTCTCACCCTGATGCTTTTGCACGCTGTCCTGCCAGACCTTGGCAGCGCGGCTTCCGCAACAAGCCCCCTACCCAAGATCGTGATCGCCCACGATCGCCGCTCGTTTGAAACGACCACTGGCCAACCGTTCGTTCCCTTCGGCGTGACGTATTTCCGCCCCGGCACGGGCTGGGCCCCGCAGGTGTGGAAGCAGTTCGACGCCGACGCCACGCGCAGGGATTTCGCCCGGATGAAAGAACTCGGCG
Source organism: uncultured Verrucomicrobiota bacterium (assembly GCA_964634255.1). GTDB lineage: Bacteria > Verrucomicrobiota > Verrucomicrobiia > Limisphaerales > MWDV01 > MWDV01. Next base: position 4,156 of record CAZWJC010000004.1, read on the forward strand.
TGAACTGCACCCGCGTGTTCCTCAGCTACGGCTCGTTCCTGATGGAGACGAACCGGATCTCGCTCGATGGCCTCGCCAAGCTCGACCAGTTTCTGGCCATCGCCGAGCAAGCCGGCATCTACGCGCATCCGACCGGGCCGGATCATTGGGAGGGCCTGCCGGATTGGGCGAAGACAGATCGCTACGCGGATGATGTCGCGCTGCGGGCGGTCGAGTTTTTCTGGAAGGAACTCGCGGCGCGGTACCGCGGGCGCTCGGTGATCTTCGCCTACGACTTGCTGAACGAACCGGAAATCCGCTGGGACACGCCGCCGATGCGCACCGAGTGGAATCGCTGGCTTGAAACGAAATACAGCGACGCCGCAAAACTCGCGCAGGCCTGGGGCGGCACGAATCAAAACCTGGCTTTCGGTTCGATCCCGATTCCACCGAAAGAGGACTGCGCCGGTTGTGCGCGGTTGCTGGACTTCCAGCACTTCCGCGAAGACCTCGCCGACAACTGGACGCGCCGGCAGGTTGCCGCCATCAAGGCCTCCGACCCGCAGGCGCTCGTGACGGTGGGTTTGATCCAATGGTCCGTGCCGACGTTGCTCGCGGCGGGCTGGCAGTATTCCGCCTTCCGTCCCGAGCGCACCGCGCGGCTGGTGGATTTCATGGAAGTTCATTTCTACCCGCTCGCCAACGGTTTCTATGAATACGCGCCGGAGGACGAGCCGAAGAACCTGGCTTACCTGGAAAGCGTCGTTCGCGAGGTGGCGCGACCTGGTAAGCTGGTGTTGATCGCGGAGTTCGGCTGGTATGGCGGCGGCAAACCCTCGTTCGCAAATCACGCCTTCGCGTCTGAGGAGCAGCACGCGCGCTGGTGTCGGAAGCTGGTCGAATCAACGGCAGGATTGGCGTGCGGTTGGCTGAACTGGGGTTTCCACGATCATCCCGGGGCAAAGGACTGCACCGAGTTCAGCGGTCTGTTGACAGCGGACAGCAAAACGAAGGCTTGGGGCCGCGAGTTGAAGGAACTAACCGCGCGTTATGGCGGCAAGAAACTGACTCCGCCCAAGCTCGACCTGCGCCCGACACTGGACTGGGACTTGTGCATCACCAGCGCGGCGGAGGGAACGAAGTTTCGGCAACGGTATTTCGTAGAGTGGGAGGTAAGCCGCCCACCTGCGTCTAAGCAGGAATAGACTCGTTACTTCAGGTGTAGTTACCGATGCACGACCGAGAATTGACCTTGCCGTTCTTTCTGTTGATCCTGTGATCAGTGGCCATGACGCTTCAGTCTCCAGTCCGGTTGCAGCCGCCGGTTTTGCGCAACCCGGAGCGCTCGGCATGAGAGTCGCCACAGCGGTCGTCATTGGCCTCGTTCTACTCCTCGGCACACAGGCATGCATGAATGCACCCAAGCAACCCAAGATCGTCACGCTGGATCGCGACTTTTGGACCAAAGTGCGGCATCGCGACCTCTACAATGAGCCTCTTTGGCCGACAGTCCTCGGCCTAGTTCATTGGGAGCAGGGGCGGGAAACCTACGGGCAGGCTGGACTGCGGGCAGCCGCCGGTATGCCGCGCGGACTGAGGTGCTATTTTTTCATCATGAGCCTGGATGGCAAGTGGGGAAATGGCGGTATGCAGGCCGTCGTATTAAGCGACGATCCAGAGAGCAGTTGGAAACTCGTTGAGGGTGCGGCCGAAGCGCTTCGGTTTCATGGATCTGTCAAGAAAGCTCAGGTGTTAGATGAGTTGTTGTCGGTCGCGCGGATTGTGCAACCCAAGTTGTGGGCTGCGTTGAACCGGGATGCGCCCGAGAGCGAACTTCGGGAACTGTGGAGCCAGATCGATGTGTTTGACGAACGCTACGACAAAGCTGACCCGAAAGTGGATGTCTATGCACGCATCGTAAAGCACGCCCACAAGCATCCAGAGGAATACACCCCCAATGCTAGCGCCGGAACTTCCGCTACGTCTTCCGCGGATTCCAACCGCTTCCACAGCCCGACGGCTGGTTTCGCTGTTCGCAAACCCGCCTCTTGGAGATTCGCCTCCTTGGAGCAGGTTGCAGCAAACCGAGCTGTCGCCCGGCTTAAGGACAAGGAACTGGAACAGCAGATCCGGCAGAAGGCCAATGCTCCGCTTGTCGTAATCCAGAAACACCGAGAGCCTTACGACGACCTGAATCCAAGTGCCCAGGTCATGGTCCGCCCACTTGGCCAGTGGGAGGGTAGGACTGCGCTCGAGTTGATGCGCCTAGTCGTGCCGACTCTCCAGCGGGCCATGGCTGATTTCGCTTTTGTCGAACAGGTCCGGGAAGCGACAGTAGGCGGTATGCCTGCGGCATTCATGAAGGCGAAGTACACGGTCACCAATCGGGAGGGACGCGAATTCAAGACCTTGTCGCGTATGTGGATTATCCCTCGCGGCTCATTCATGTTCATGGTCAGCATGTCTGGACCTCAGGAAGGACTCGACGTCTCCGAGGGTGATTTCAGCGCGATTCTGGATTCCATCAAGATCGAAGAATAGCGGCCAAACCGCGTGAAGGCCAAGCAACCGATTCGCGTTGCAGTTTGCCACCGAGCAGCCGAGATGAGCAGAGCACAGGTCAGAGACCGCATGCAGACGGTGCGGTTTCGTCGTTATCCGCGGACTGCTGAATCCCCAGTTCAGACCTGCTTCGCCGCACTTACATCGTGGAAATCCACGCCCAGCTTCTTCAACGCGTAGCCGGATTCGCGCATGAAGTTTCCGTAGGACATCATCCAGTGGAAGCCCTTCATCTCCCGGAGCAGCGCGGCGCAATCGCCTTCGATCCGCACGTCAATCTGCGAGCGGCAGATGTCGAGGAACGGATTGCCCACGATCTTGCCCTCGAAGCCCACCCACTTCTTGCAGGCGAAATCCGGCACGAGGTTCGTGCACACCTGCCCCAGCTTCATCTCCACCTTCGGCGCGGCGCCATAGTCGGACTCGAAGTGCGTGAGGATCTTCGTCCGCTCGGCGCGTTTGCCGTCCATCTTGCGCGGTGCGGTGCAGTGCGCCAGCGTGACGAGGTTGCCGTGCGGCGTGGTCGGGTCGTTCAGGAACACCGGCAGGCCGGAGATGTAATGCAGCAGAATGCCCGACGGGATGACCACGAAGTCCGATTCGCAGAACGCCAGGTAGCCGTCGTCGTTCAGGAAACTCAGCGGCATGCAGGCCGTCGTTTCCGAAATCGGCATGATTGTGCCCATGCAATGCTGCACCGTGATGGCGTCCGTCTTCGCCTCGTCTAGGATGTCCTTGAACACCTCGGTCAGAACGAACGCGTTGTTGAGGAACTTCCGGTCTGTGTGCATTGAGACGCCGCGTTCGCGGAGCAGTTTCTTTGCGTCCGCTTCGGCACGTCTAGCGATGCCGGCATCGGCCTTGGCGGCTTTCAAGCGCGGCGCGAGTTCGGAGTAGGGATAGTCCACGATGTCGAGTTTCCAGAGTTCGCGTGAGATCTTGGGCGCCTTCTCCGCCATGCCTTCGCCCCAACCACCCGCGCCGCCGATGGCCACGATCTTTTTGCCGAGCGTGTTCTTCAGGCCGTGAAACGCCCGCAGACGCCAGAGCATTTCGGCGTAGTCATCCACGACCACGTCGGTTACGTCCATGCCCGGTTGGCCGTACTCGTCCACGGCCTTGCGCAGGAAATGCGGATGCACGATTTCATACCAGAGATAGACCGGTCCGGGGCTGTGCCGAAGAAACATGAGGTTGAACTTGTTCTTAAGCGTGAGCGCTTCGAGCGTATCGCGCCAGGCGCCGGCGGCGTAAATGACCATCACATCGTGATCGCCCTTGGCGAGGTTTGCGCCCTGCTCTTTGTTCACCGCGGTGGCCAACGGCGCGATTTCGATTGGGAACTCCGCCTTCGCCTTGAGCTTTGCCAACTCGTCCGTGATGCGCTGTTTCTCGGTAGTGACGTCGGCTTCCGTGTGCAGGCCGCCCCAGCCGCGCCAACTGGTGGCTTCGCGGCGCTGCGCCAAACCGTACGTGAGCACCGGCTGAACCTTGAGTGGCTTGACGATGCGCCCGGGGCGGGCTTTCGCGGGCGGGAGTTCCGCGGCGCCGAGGTCGAGCGCCGGCAAGGCCAAGCTGCCGAGCGTCAGCGCGCTGGTTTGGAACAGGAAGTCGCGGCGGTTCAACGGCTGGATGCGGATGGGCGCGGGCACATGGCCGGAGCAGCAAGAGCAGTTGCAGCGATGTGGAGTGGGCTGGGCATTCATGATGTTGGTCTTGATGGTTGCGCCCGCCAAACCCAACTGGAGAAGGGTGTCCGCGGGCCGTTCTGGTTCAGTTTGCCTTCAGACGGGCCCAGCGTCGCGCTGTCGGCGATGGGATGCAATCCCTTTTTCCATCAGGCGCCGTGCCGGCCCGCCTGACTCGTTTCGATGCTCAACCTTTCCCCCCCGGCATTGCAGCGGCCGAGCCGTTGGCACGGCCAGAGCAGCGGGGACTCTTCCATCCGCCGGCTCCTGCTGTCGCTTACTGCGAAGGTGTGATGAGCGGCCCCGTTTGACCCAACCTGCCAGACTTCAATTCGCTTTGGGCAAACCCTCCACTTGCGCGTTGTGCAGGAGGAACGCCTCGCCCTTCTCGGGCACGACTTTGACGTTCTTCAGGGTCACGCCTTTGGCGTTGGCAATCGTCAGTCCTTCCTTCGCTTGGATCGTGACGTTCTCCAGAACCACGCTTTCCACGAGGCTTTCCGGCAAGCCGACGATCAATCCCGCATCGCGCGTCGAGGTCGCAGTCAGGTTCTTGATCGTGATGTTGCGGAAGACGGGCGTGGTGTCGGTCATCGGCTGCGCCACGTCGTCCTTCGGAAACCTGGCGTGCGTGCTCTCCTGATAGTACGGCGCGATGGAGATGGCCGGGTGGACGTTCTTCATCGTGATATCGGTGCAAGTGAAGCCCTCCACCCGCCCACCGCGCCCGCGCCGCGACTTGATCCGTAGCCCGTTGTCCGTGTCCTCGAAGGTGCAGTTCTTGACGACGACGTTGCGGATGCCGCCGACGGTTTCGCTGCCGATGGAAACCCCGTGGCCGTGCTTGAACGTGCAATCGGTGATCTCGATGTTCTCGCAGGCGAACTCGCGGCCCTCGACCTTCTTGCCCGACTTGATCGCCACGTTGTCGTCGCCCACATCAATGAGGCAGCGGGTGATCTTCACGTTGCGACTGTTGCTCGGATCAATGGCGTCCGTATTGGCCGCGCCTTCGGGCGCGAGCACCGTGACGCCGTCAATCACCACGCCGTCGCAGTCCGTCGGCACGAAGTGGAACTTGGGCGAGTTGATCAGGCGGATGCCGGTCATGCGGATGTTCTTTCCGCGATTCAGCACGACGAGGTTGGGCCGCGGCAGCGTGTAGCCGGATTTCTTCTGCCGCGCCTTCTCGGCTTCCTCCCACCACACCGCTCCGTTGCCATCGATCGTGCCCTTGCCGGTGAACGCCACCTCCTCCAGGTCCTTGCCCGCAATGAACGGGATGAAATCGCCGCCGCTCGTCGCTTTCAGCCAGTCGCCGGGGATTTTCATGAAATCAGCGTGGTTCGTGGATGCCAGCAGTGTCGCGCCCTCGTCCAACTGGATCGTAGTCTTGGTGCGCACCGTGAGCGGCTTGCTGTAGTACGTGCCGGTGGGAAAGCGAACCGTGCCACCGCCGGACTTGGCGCAGTCGTCGAGCGCCTTTTGGATTGCCGCAGTGTCGAACGTCCTGCCGTCGCCAGTCGCGCCGAGGTCGCGCACGTTGAAGTCCTTTGCCTGGATCACCAGGCCAGCGCTGGCCATGCTCAAAGCCATCGCCATTGTCGTGAAGATCCGTCTTACGCTCATAGCTCACCAGTGTTTCGGTTTGGTCTGTGATACAAATCGCGTCTTGCCCCGTGTCGCAAGACGTGCGGTTATGCGGCTTGTCGACAACATATCTGACGAACCGGAGGCAACAAACCGTCAGCCACTCTCTTTTCGGCAAAACCACCGCCGAATTGTGCACCGCCTCCCCCAGAACGTGCTGCCGGCTTCCAGCCGGAAGATCCCCCTCAGGGCATCACTTTGATTCCCATCCCGGCGGGCGCCCGTCCGGGGGCGCACTCCGCGAAAATGCCGCTTCGCGCGATTCTTCTGTCCAGGTCGGTCCAGGCCGTTCCTGGAAGTATGATCTGCCGGCTGGAAGCCGGTAGCACGGCGGGTCGGCTTTCCGTTTGCTTTCGGCGGCGCCATTCGCATCCTGCCGCCATGACCACGCTGAACCGACGCCGTTTCCTGAAGCTCGCCAGCAGCGCCGGGATCGCCCTGGCGGCACCGCCGCTAACTGCCGGTGAATCGAACGCGTCCCGCCGGATTCACCGCTACGCTGTCATCCGTCGGCACAATCCGTTTTTCACACGGTTCGATCCTTTCGCGGCCCTGTCCGTCGGCAACGGCGAATTCGCCTTCACCGCGGACATCACCGGCCTGCAGACCTTCACCGCCGAATGCGACAAGGACTTTCCGCTCAGCACCGCATCGCACTGGGGCTGGCACAGCACGCCGTTACCGGGAGGACTGCCTGAAGGAGGACTTCGTTACAAGGACTACGACACCCACGGTCGTCCCGTCGGTTATGCCACCGATGACACAGGCCAGGAGAAGCTCTTCAACTGGCTGCGCGAGAATCCGCATCGGCTGCACCTGGGCCGTATTGGCTTCGAACTGCGCAAGAGCGACGGCACGCCCGCGACACCGGCGGACCTGAGGAACGTGCGCCAAACGCTCGACCTCTGGAGCGGGATTCTCGACAGCCAGTTTGAGTTTGCCGGTCAACCGGTGCGGGTGCAGACGTGCTGTCATCCAGACCTGGATGCTGTTGCGGTGCGCGTCGAGTCGCCGCTCCTGGCCAACGGGCGATTGCCGGTGCTACTCGCGTTTCCCTATGGCTCGCCGGCGGTGAACATGGCGGACTGGGCGCAACCGGACAAGCATGTGACGCGTTGCGAAAGATCGTCTGCTCGACGCGCCGACTTTGTCCGCACGTTGGATGACACGCGCTACCACGTCAGCCTGGCATGGTCCAAAAACGCCGAGTTACGGGAGCGCGGGCCGAACGCGTTCGCGTTGCAGGCAGCCAAGGGCGACCGTCTGGAGTTCGTCTGCACGTTTTCGATGAAACCAATCTCCGGCTCGCTCCCAACGGTCGCCCAAGCCGCGTCCGCCAGCGCGAAGCGCTGGGAGCGATTCTGGGCCACCGGCGGCGCAGTGGACCTTGGGGGCAGCACCGATCCGCGAGCCGAGGAATTGGAGCGGCGAATTGTTCTCTCGCTCTACCAAACCGCGATTCATTGCGCGGGCTCGCTGCCGTCGGCGGAGACGGGACTCCTGTTCAACAGTTGGTACGGCAAGTTTCATTTGGAGATGCACTGGTGGCACAGCGTCCATTTTACCGCGTGGGGGCGCTTTCCGCTGTTCGAGAAATCGTTGGCGTATTACCCGCGGATTCTGCCGGTGGCGCGGGAGACCGCCCAGCGCCAGGGCTACCGGGGTGCGCGCTGGCCGAAGATGGTCGGGCCGGGTGGCCACGATGCACCCTCCAAGGTTGGCCCGCTCCTCATCTGGCAGCAGCCGCACCCGATCTACTACGCCGAGCTTTGCCACCGCGAACGGCCCACGGGCAAAACCCTCGAACACTGGCGCGAGGTGGTGTTCGAGACGGCTGAGTTCATGGCCTCCTACGCGGTGCTCGATTCGGCGCGCGATCAGTTCGTCCTCGGCCCGCCGATGAAGACGGTTTCCGAGAACAACGACACGCTCACCACGCGCAATCCGACTTTCGAGTTGGCCTATTGGCGCTTTGGCCTGCGAGTTGCCCAAGCCTGGCGCGAGCGGTTAGGTCTCCCCCGAGACCCTCGCTGGGACATGGTTCTGCAAAAGCTCGCCCCGCTGCCGACGCAGGACGGCTGCTACCTGATGCAGGAACGACTCACCGACACCTTCACCAAATGGAATTGGGAACATCCGGCTCTGATGGGCGCGTTCGGGATGCAACCCGGCGACGGAGTGGATGCCGCCACGATGCGCCGCACCGTCCGCCGCGTGATGGAAACCTGGCAGTGGGAACGGACGTGGGGCTGGGATTTCCCGATGACCGCAATGTGTGCCGCGCGCTCGGGCGAACCGGAGCTTGCCGTGGACGCGCTGCTGATCCAGGCGGCGAAGAACCGCTATCATCCCAACGGCCACAATTATCAGCGCCCGGGGCTCACGGCCTATCTGCCCGGCAACGGGGGCTTGCTCGCCACCGTTGCGATGATGGCGGCAGGTTGGACGAATGGTCCGACGACGGACGCGCCTGGCTTTCCGAAGAATGGCAAGTGGTTGGTAAAGCACGAGGGCTTGAAGCCATGGCTTTGACCGGCCTACCGGTTGAGGGTTTGCCGCGGCGTTGAATTGGCCGCGCCGAACAAGGGGCGACAGACCGGTGAGGATTCGCGCGGTTCGTCGCACGCGATGCGGGAGAAAGCGGTTTGGGAAACGCCCTTGACCCTGCGACCAACGGCCCGGATATTCCTCGCGGCCATGTTGAGTCCTCGACGTCATGCCTGGAACTTCCCCAACGGAATGCAGGCCTGCGCTGGAACCGCACCTTCGAGACCTACAGCGCCGGAGATCAAGTCATGGGAAATCGTATCGCGTTTGTGAACTGGTCGCGCGTCCTGCTGGCCGCGGCGCTCGCCACTCTGAGTCTGGGTGACCTGGGACGGTCTGCCCGGGCCGCCGAGTACCGCGCGTTCTGGGTGGATGGCTGGGGTGCCGGCTTCCTGAACCAAAGCCAGGTGGATACGTTGCTTGGCGTTCCCGGCACCACGAGCAAGGGCACATTGCGCGACGCCAACTGCAACGCCGTCTTCGTGCAGGTCCGCCGGCGTTTCGATGTCTGCTACCCCTCCGGCGTAGGCGAGCCTTACATGTCCGGCTTGTCGCCCGCCAACTTCAGCGCGCTCGCCGCCATGATCAAGGCGGCCCACGACACCACCGGCGGTAAGAAACGGATCGAGGTTCACTGCTGGTCGGTGGCTTTCAAGACCAGCAAAGGCGCGGTCTATTCTCAGCACAGCGACACTGGCAACCCGGACAACTACTGGCCGACGCGCATCGGTTCGACCACCGGCGCGGAGAATGCCGATGGCGCGTTCGATCCCGGACACCCGAAAGCGTTGCAGTATCTGGTCAACGCGCACCTGGACCTGGTGAACTTTCAGACCACCGCCGGCCCCGGTGGCACGGATGGTGGCATTGACGGCATCCACTACGACTACATTCGCTTCGAGGCCAACGACGAGGGGTTTAACCCCACGAGTGTGGCGCGCTACAAAGAACGCTACGGCCTGACCACGGAGCCGTCGGCCTCGAACGAGCAGTTCAAACAATGGCGCCGCGACCAGGTCACCGCCTTCGCCCGCCAGATGTATGCGCGGATTCAAAAAATGAAACCCTGGATCAAACAGTCCGGGGCGTTCATCACGTGGAACCCGTCGCCCACCACCTCCACGCGGGCCGGCTTTCAGGCCACGCGGCCGTACTACGACGCGTATTCGGATTGGGACGCCTGGATTCAGGAAGGGATCGTGGACATGGCTGTGCCGATGACTTACTACAATTGGGCCAGCCTGCCGAGCGACTACACGCGCTGGATGAATTTCCAGAAGGACCGGAAAGGCAAACGGCACATGATCATTGGGCCGGGCACGTATCTGAACACGCTGGACAACGCCATTCTCGAAGTGCAGATGACGCGCGACGCATCGCCTGCTGGCAATCGCGCGCACGGATTCAGTGGCTATTCTTACCGCGTGCCGTACGCCAGCGGCACCTGGGCCGGTTTCAGTCCGTCGCTGCTGGCTCAAATCACGCCCACGTGGGATGACGTGCCGGCCATGCCGTGGAAGACAGCTCCCACCAACGGCCACTTGATGGGCGTCGTCACGTTCACCGGCACGGGTGCCTGGGCGGATCACGCCCGCGTCAACCTCAGCGGACCAGTGAGCCGCAGCCAGTATGTGGACGGGACTGGTTTCTACGCTTTCATCGACTTGCCGCCTGGCAGTTACACCGTGGCGGCCAGCAAGTCGGGCTACGCCAACGCCCAAGCCGCAATCAACATTGCGGTGGGCGTTGTCACTGGAAACATGCACGAACAGAATCTGGTGCTAACAACCAATGCACCTCCGGCGATCAATACTTCCCCACAGGATCAGACCGCCATTGCTGGCGCGGCGGTGACCTTTGCGGTGTCTGCCAGCGGATCGTTGCCGCTGGCTTACCAATGGCGGTTCAACGGGACGAATCTCGCCCAAGCGACCGCGTCGGAACTCGCGCTGACCGGCGTGCAACTCGAGCAGGCGGGCGGCTACAGCGTGGTCATCACAAATGCCTTCGGCGCGGTTACCAGTCGGACGGCTCTGCTCACGGTCAACCCGGCGTTTCTGGCAGGCGGACTGCAGAGGCTCTGGAGTCTTGCCCCCGGGTCGCGGACGTATCTTACGACCAACTCGCTGCCCAACGAGCGCGGCCTGGCCTGCAATCCCGTTAACCAACACTTGCTGGTGGTTAACCGCACCACGCCGTCGGTCCATGTGCTTGAAGCGGCCACCGGCGCGGATCTGTGGACGCTGAACACGAGCGGCGTTTCCGGCGGCACGTATCCGCTATTGTTGGTGGGGGTGGCTGACGACGGCGCCGTGTACGCCGCCAATCTCACGACCGCCGGGAGCACCACGGCATTTAAGCTGTACCGATGGGGCAGCGATGCCTCCAGCACTGTGCCTTCCGTCGCGTACTCTGGCGATCCGGGAGCGGGTAATGGTCAGCGTTGGGGGGACACGCTGGACGTGCGCGGCGCAGGCACGAACACGCAAGTCGTCCTCGCGTCGCGCAGCGGGAACGTCGTTGCGCTCCTCACGACCGCGGACGGCACCAACTTTGCGGCCAGGCTGATCACGGTGGCGGACGCGCCGAACGGCGCCTTTGGTTTGGGGCTCGCCTTCGGCCTGGGCAACACCTTCTGGGGCAAAGCGACCTCGCAGAACCTGCGTCAGGTGGCCTTTGATCTCGCGGCCAACACCGGCACCACGGTTCGCAACCATGCGAGTCCCGCGTTTCCCAGCACGGTGGCACCAATCGGTGTCAGCACCACGCTCAATCTGCTGGGCGGCATCAACGTCGGCACCACCGGCAACGACTTCCGTCTCTACGACCTCACCCTCACCAACGGCACGCCGGTGTTTTTGGCAGCGACCAATTTTGCGTCCGACAACAGTAACACCGGCAGCGGCACGGGCGCAGTGGACTTCAACGGCGACCATGTCTATGCGCTGGGCGCGAACAACGGCCTGATCGCCCTGCGGATTCTGTCGGCGACCGTTCCGCCCGGCATTTCGATGCAGCCGCAGGATTTAACCGTGGTGGCGGGACAGGCTGCCTCGTTCTCCGTTACCGCCAGTGGAGGTGAACCGCTTTACTACCAATGGCGATTGGGCGGCGAACCGCTGGCCGGTGCCACGCAGCGCACGCTGACGCGCACGGCCGTCGTGCCGGATCACGCGGGTTTCTACTCGGTGGTGATCAGCAACAGTGCGGGCAGCGTGGTCAGCTCGAATGCCCAACTCACGGTGCATGTGCCACCGGGCATCACCACCCAACCGCAGCACCAAACGGTGAATGCCGGCCAGGATGCGACGTTCTCTGTGACGGCGACCGGTACCGCGCCGATGTTCTATCAGTGGCAGTTTGGCGGCCTGCCCATCGCCGGCGCCACGGGCAGCCAGTTTACCCGAACCAATGTCCAGCCCGCGGACGCCGGCCACTACTCCGTCGAAATCCTGAACGGCGCCGGCCAGGTTACGAGCAGCAACGCCACGTTGATCGTGCAGGTGCCGCCCACGATTGAGCTGCCGCCGCAAAGCCAGTCGGTGAAGTGGAGCAGCAACGCGACCTTCTCCGTGACCGCCATCGGCACGCCGCCGCTGGCCTTTCAGTGGCGGTTTGGAGGCGAGGACATTGCCGGCGCGACGCAGAGCAGTTACACGCGCGAGAACGCGCAGGCGGCCGATGCGGGCGATTATGCCGTGTGGGTCACGAACATCGCCGGAGCGCAGCTTAGTGCGGTCGCAACTTTGACGGTGATCCCGCCGCAGACGCCGCGATTTGACATCATCGCGCGGCAACTGGACGGGCGCATTCACTTGCAGTGGACGGGCGAGCCCGGCTGGGCTTACACGCTGGAAGCCGCGACCAACGCGACTTTCGCCGACCGCGCGTTGCTCGGCCCCGTCAGCGGGTCAAACGGGTTGTTCGACTATGTGGACGCGGACGCCACAAACATGCCTCTCCGGTTCTATCGGACCGCGCCGTAGGCCCAAGGCCCGGCGACATCGAGCCAGAACCAGGTTAAGCCCGCGGATGGAACTTTCGGTGGATGTCGCGCAGTCGATGGCCGGCGACATGCGTATAGACCTCCGTGGTGCTGATGCTGGCGTGGCCGAGTAGTTCCTGAATCACCCGCAAGTCCGCGCCGTGTTCGAGCAGGTGCGTGGCAAAACTGTGCCGCAGCATGTGGGGTGTGACGTTTCGCTCGATACCCGAACGGCGCACCCGCCGCTTGATCCGGGCCCAGAGCGTGGAAGCCGCGAACGGGCCGCCCTTCTTCGTGAGGAACACTGCGGCCGTGGCGAGTGGCGAAACCAGCTTGGGTCGCCCGCTTTCCAGGTACCGTGTCAGGGCAGCCACCGCCTGACTGCCCACGGGCACCACGCGTTCCTTGTTGCCCTTGCCGATGACGGTGACGAATCCCGCGTCGAGGTGCAATTGTTCCAGCCTAAGCCCACGCAGCTCGCCGAGCCGCAAGCCGGACGCGTAGGCCAGCTCCAGCACCGCCTGATCGCAAAGCGACGGCGGCGATTCCGGTTGTTCGGGTTCGAGCAGCTTGTCGATTTCCAGGTTCGTCAGGGCCTTGGGCAGGCGCTTCCAGCGGCGCGGCAGCGAGAGGTTTTCCGCCACATTCACGGAGAGGAGCTTCTCGTTCACGGCAAACCGGTAGAACGCTCGCAGCGCAGCGATCTCGAGATAAACGCTTTCGCTGCTCAGCCGGCGGGTGGATTCCTCGGGTTCGTCTGCGAGCGGGCGCTCCCGCTCGTGCTGCAGAAAGGCCATGAGGTGCTGCAGTTCGACCTGCGGCCACGCCGTGAGCTTCTGCCCGGCAGCCCAAGCCGTGAACTTGCCGAGCAACGCGGCATAGGTGCGCTGTGTGTGCTCCGCCTGCCCGCGCTCGTGCCGGAGGTAAACGAGAAAGTCTTCAACCAGTTGCTGCACGTCCCGAGAGAGTAGCGTGGCGTCGGGAAAACGCACGCCTGCTCTGACCAGACTGGAGTGGCCGAATCCTTGGCGACCGGAGCGCGAGTGTTCCCACGTTCGCAGCGTGCTCTCATGCGGCTGGCGCCGAGTGTTCTTGCTGGGCTTTGTGACCTCACCTGCGCGACTGCGCGGGGCGGCTCCAGTCCGTGGGCATTGCCAACTGATTGCATTGTTGCGGGAGGCCGTGTCTCCGTCCAAGATGCGGCATGAAGCAGTGTTGCCACTTGATGCTGGTCCTCGGCGTTGCCTTGGTTTGTCGGATTGCAGTCGCCCAGAATCCAGCCGTGCGAGCCGCCGTTGAGGCGCAGGTGGATCAGCGCGTTCCCGCATGGATCGCGCTCTACCAGCACCTTCACGCCAACCCGGAGCTTTCGCTCCAAGAGGTCAAGACGGCGGCGCGCGTGGCGGAGGAACTGCGTCAGGCCGGGTACAACGTAACCACGAATGTTGGAGGGCACGGCGTGGTGGGCGTGCTCAAGAACGGTAGTGGGCCGACGGTGCTGGTCCGTGCCGACATGGACGCGCTGCCGGTCCAGGAGCAAACCGGGCTGCCTTACGCCAGCACCGCTACCACGAAGGATCGCGCGGGCAATGAGGTTTCCGTGATGCACGCGTGTGGGCACGACATTCACATGACCAGTTTCATCGGTACGGCACAGGTGCTGGCGCAACTCAAGGATCGCTGGCAAGGCACGCTCGTGATGGTGGGGCAACCCGCCGAGGAAGCTGGCGACGGCGCTCACAACATGATCAAAGACGGCTTGTACACACGCTTCCCGAAGCCCGACTACGCCATTGGGCTGCACGACAACTCGGAATTGCCCGCCGGCGTCCTGGGCTACACCCCGGGATTCTCCGCGGCAAACGTGGATTCGGTGGATATCACCGTGCGCGGCGTTGGGGGACACGGCGCACACCCGGACAAGACCAAGGACCCGGTGGTGTTAGCCTCGCAGATTGTGCTCGCGCTCCAGACGATTGTCAGCCGCGAGATCAAAGCCGGCGATCCCGCGGTGGTTACGGTCGGCTCGATCCACGGCGGCACGAAGCACAACATTATTCCCGAGGAAGTGAAGCTGCAGTTGACCGTACGAACCTATGCCGATGCGGTGCGCCAGGAGGTGCTGAATGCGATCCGGCGTATCGTGCGCGGTCAAGCCATCGCGGCGGGCGTGCCGGAGGACCGCATGCCGATTGTGGAGATTGATTCGGAAGGCACCCCAGCCGTCTATAACGATCCCGCATTGACGGAACGCCTGGCGACCGTGTTCCGTACCACGTTTGGCGACACCAACGTCGTGCAGCGCAAGCCCAGCATGGGGGGAGAAGACTTCAGCAGGTACGGCCGAACGGAACACAAGTTGCCGATCTGCATGTTCAGTCTGGGCGCGGTGGCGCGGTCGAAATTCGAGGAAAGCCAGCGCACCGGCCAACCGTTGCCTGCCCTGCATTCGTCCCGGTTTGTGGCGGATCCTGAGCCCACCCTGAAGACCGGGGTTACCGCAACGACCGTCGCCGTGTTGGAGCTCCTCAAAAAGTAGGAGCGGTTCGTGGAACGCCTTGCAGAACTACCCTCGCGCCCGCACCCGAAGTCCGGCCTTCTCCGCGGCGGAGGCAAATGAGAGCACGCCCTTCTCCGCAGTCACGCCTGCGTAAGGATCGTTCGTGATGAGAATGTTGCCGTCCACATCCAGGTGGTCGCAGAGCTCCGCCAAGTGAGCCGCAGCACTGATGAGAATGCTGGTTTCAATCATGCAGCCGATCATGGTCTTCAGCCCGAGCTGGCGCGCGGCGCGCAGGGCTTCGTAGCCGCCGCTGATGCCGCCGGTCTTGACCAGCTTCACGTTGACACCGTGAAAACACTCGGCGCACCGCGGTGCGTCCGCCGCCGTGTGATAGGATTCGTCCGCATAGATCGGCAACGGCGTGCGCGCCTTAAGCCATCGCCAGTCTTCAACCGGCGCGGCCGCGGGCATGGGCTGCTCGATGTATTCAACGTGTTTGTCCCGCGCGAGCCAAGTGATCATCTCGAGCGCCTGCTCCTTGGTTTTCCAGCCCTCATTCGCATCGGCGCGCACGGTCTTGGTGGGCGCGGCCTCACGGAGCGCTTTCATGTTGGCCTCATCGCCGGGTACACCGACTTTGATTTTCAGAATCGGGAAACGCTCGGCGGCGAGCACCTTCTGCCGGATGACCTCGGGCGTATCAATTCCGATGGTGAAGGACGTGCGGTGGTGCTGTTCGCGGAAACCGAGCCCCAGCAGGTCGTAGATCGGTTTGCCCGCGAGGCGACCGGCCCCGTCGAGCAACGCAATGTTCACGGCGCACTTGGCGGCCATGTTGCCGGACGCGACCGTTTCCAAGTACTTCATGCTCCCCGACACATCGGCGAAAGAGAGCTTCGCCGCATCTGCTTTGCTGAGGAAGGCGGCGACAGTGTCCACATCTTCATCGTAGCGCTTGATGGGCGCGGACTCGCCCAATCCCAAGGTCTCCGCCGCATCGCGCAACTCGACAACGATCACCTGGCTGGTGTTCGTGCCGGCGGTGCGGGCAATCTGCCACTTGTGCGCGAGATGGAGTTCGACTAACCGGTAACTCAGTTTCACGGCGCTAACGAAACCGGAATCTCAGCTCGAAGGCAATCTTCTTCGCGGTCACACCTGGCTTACAAGGCCAGGCGCGCTTGCTTAATCACGCGGTTGCTGTAGCGAACCGATCGGGGCTGTCGCCCCAAGCAATCACTTGGCGGCGCTGGCAGCTTGCGGCTTTTGGAGGAAGATGAATGTGCCCTTCTTGTTGCCGACCACCACGTCCACCAGCTTGTCGCGATTGACATCCCGGGCGACGACCTGCGTGCCGACCCCGGAATTGTCGTCAATTAAGTGCGGCACGAAGTCCACCTTGTTGGGCTTCTCTCGCTTCAGGCCGAACCAGTAGAGTACGGCAGCTGCATTCGGTTCGGGATCGCCGGTGGGACCGTGTGCCCAGAACCGCTTGCCGGTGACGAGATCCAGCACGCCGTCGCCGTCGATGTCCGCCAAGGCCAGCGCGTGAGGTTGGGAGAAGACAATGCCGTGCGGGCTGTCGCCCGGTTTCTGGCCGGTGATGGCATGCTGCTTAAAGGTGATTTCGTTGCCCGATCGGACCTGCTCAAACCACGCGATGCCATACTCGTGGGCGTGGAGGCTGGTGATGAGGTCGTTGAATCCATCGCCGTTCACGTCATAGACCAGCATCTGCGCACCCGCCGGGCCGACCTGCCACGGATGACGCGTCCACACCGGGTCGCCCTCTCGCGACGCGGGCTGCTCCCACCAGGCTCCGTTTTCCAGGATGTCCACGCGGCCGTCGCCGTTGATGTCGCCGAAGCCAGTGCCGTGAGAATAACGCTGCCAGTCGCCTTTCGGCGTCACCGCATGGAACTTCCACGGTGCGTTCGGCTGTGTCCAATCCGATTCGGCGTAGCCGGCGAACCCGTGCGAAAAGCACACGATCTCGGGCTTGCCGTCGCCGGTGACATCGCCAAACGCCGGCGATTCGCTCTCCACGTTGTCGTAGGCGATATGCCGTTGCCAGTGCCCAGCCCGGCCTTGCGGATTCTCAAACCACGAGCCGTCCTTGCCAGGGTGTCCGTACACCAGGATGTCGGGCCAGCCGTCACTGTTAAAATCGTGGGTGAAGGTGAGGAAGTTCTCGGAGTAGGCGTTGTTTGTGCCCAAGCCGCCTTCGAAGCCAGGGATGGTTTCTTCCGTGCCGTTGGGCAGGCGACGCTTAAAACTCTGGTTCGCCGGGCAGTACTCGTGCCGGACCTTGAACGTGGGGCCTTCGTACCAAAACGGACCGCAAACGACGTCGCCTTGGCCATCCTTGTTGAAGTCCGCGGCGTCCGCGCCCTCGGCCCAGAATTCCTGGGTGGGTTGGATCTTCTGGAACGTGCGTGGAGCAGTATCGGTTGCCGCCACCGCAGCGGCAGCGGTCGCCAGGATCAAATAGAATGCATTGCGCATGTGCCATGCTTTGCAGGTTCGCCGGGCCGGGTCAAGCAGGCAGCCGCAAGAACCAGCCGAGCCAGTCGGGATTCACCAAAGCCAAAGGGCAGGCCCGGTTACCCGAGGCCTGCCCTGTCTAGAATCTCTTGTTCGAGGTGGGACTACTTCTTCTCGGCAGCCTTTTCGGCGGCCTTGCGCTGTTCCTCTTCGATGCGCTTCAAGTCCTCGGCCTTGATCGTCTCAATCTTGGCGCCCTTCTCCATTTCCTCCTTCGACGGCACCTTAATGATGTCGCTGGTCACGGGTTGGCTCGGCGGCGGCGGCTTCGGCGCTTCCACGGAGAGCAACTCGATTTCAAAAAGCAATGTCGAGCCGGGCGGAATGTTCGGACGGCCCATGTCGCCATACGCCAGTTCGGACGGGATAAACAACTGCCACTTGCCGCCGGGCTTCATGAGCTGGAGCGCTTCGGTCCAACCCTTGACCACGCCGCTGACATTGAACTTCGCGGGCTGTCCGCCGCGCTTGGCGTTGCTGTCGAATTCGGTGCCATCAATCAACGTGCCCTTGTAATTCACGCTCACGGTATCGGTCGCCTTCGGACTCTCGCCGGAGCCTTCGGCGATCACTTTGTACTGCAAGCCGCTCGGAAGGGTCGTGACGCCGGGTTTGGTCTTGTTCTCGGCTAGGAAGGCTTCGCCCGCCTTCTTGTTCTTCTCAGCATCGGCCTTGCGTTTCTCCTCGGCCTTGGTGCGCATTTCCTGGGAGAACTTGTTCAGGACTTCCTGCGCTTCCTGCTCGGTCAGTGCCGTCTTGCTTCCCGTCAAACTGTCCTTGATGCCACGGGTCAACACCTCCAGTGAAATTTGGTCGGTGTCGAGGCCGTTGCGTTTCCAACTGGCCCCCAGGTTCATGCCGATGGCATAGCTCACTTTGGCTTTCTCGTCGTTCAACGCTGGAGCGTCCTCGGCCCAGACGAGCGGTGCGGCCAAGACAGCAGCAGAGAGTAAAATGGTTTTCAGTTTCATATTCGGGCCGGCATGTTTGGGAAAAAGACCTCCGGACGCAACTGAAATGTGCGACGCCGGGAACGCGCCCGGACGGCCCGTTGCGCCACGGCGCACCCGCGAGTGCTTACCCCAGCACGCCGCGCAGGAAGCGGCAGTTCGCCTGATAGCTTTCCAGCATGGGCGCGCCGCGGGGCACGGCCCCTTCAATTTGAATCCAACCGCGGTAGCCGATGTCGTCCAATGCCGCTCGGACCTTCTTGAAATCCACCTTGCCCTGACCCAGCAATGCGCCGTTCTCCTTTGCGTGAAACTCGCAAATGCGCTCGCGGCCGAGCTGACGTATTTCCTGGTAGATGTCGTAGCCGCGGTCATTGGAGTTGCACACGTCGTAATAGACCTGCACCGCTTTCGAGCCGACGCGATCCAGTATGTCCAGATGCTCCGCGGCGCTGAGCCAACTCTCGATGCCCAGTACCACCCCGGCTTTCTCCGCCTTGGGCGCGACCGCCTTGAGCCGCTTCACCACCTCGTCCGTGCCGGGCTTGTCGTCCTTCAGATCGCCGTTGCCGAAGAATGCCAGCAACACGGCTTTCACGCCGAGCTTCTGGCACACGTCCACGCAATCGCTCACCCACTCAACCGTGCGCGGGTCGCTCTTGTACGGCACGTTGTTCAATTCGCCGATGGCCAGCGATCCGATCTCCAGGCCAGCCCGCTTCGCCGCATCGCGGTAAGCTTGCTGCATCTCTGGCTTGCGCAGGTGCATGCCGTTCGCCTCCGTGCCGAGGCTTACCTGCAGGCCATCGAGCCCGATCTCCTTCGCCACCTCGAACGCCGCGGGATCAGCCATCTTGCCGATGGACCAGTCACACGCGCCGATCTTGAAGTTGCGAGCGCCGGGCGCGGCGAACAGTGGTGCGAATCGTGATGAGATTGCCAGTGCTGCGGCGGCTTGTGCCGAGCGGGCCAGCATCTGGCGGCGGGAAAGGAGTGAGGGCTTCATGGCGAAACGGGAGAGATGATGTTATTTCGATTCGAGCTGGGTGATGCGCAGGTTCCGATATGCCACCGGTCCGTGATCGCCTTGGAGCATCAGCGGGCCGGTCGCCTTCTCGTCGTCGAAAAGCGGGCTGCGCGTCGGCCCGGTGACCTCGACGTTTTCGTGGATCGTCTTGCCGTTATGCACGACCTTCACGAACGTTGCGTTGGCGGTTTTTCGACCGCTGGTGTCAAAGCGGGGCGCGCGGAAAGTGATGTCGAAGCTCTGCCAATCGCCGGGCGGTTGGCTGGCGTTCTCGCGTGGCGAGTGCCCCTCCACCTCGTGGTTTTCCTGCCAGCGCGGGTAGATGCCGCCGCACTCGATGCCCGGATACTTGTCCATGGCGACGCCAAAGCTGTCATAGACCTGCACCTCATATCGGCCCATCAGGTAGATGCCGGAATTGGATCGCTTTGCGATACAGAACTCGACGTGCACCTGTGCGTCGCCGAACTCCGCCGCTGTTACAAGGTGCACCGTCTTGCCTCGCGGGCCGTTGACCGCGACGCCGTCGCCCGGCGTGATGGTGAATTTCGCGGGGTCGGTCGTGTCGAGCCCAACCGCCTTGGCCGCCAGCCACTCGCCGGTTGGCTGCCGCCATCCGGCGAAATCCTTGCCAGTGAAGAGCAAATGGGTTTTAGGGGCAGCGCCTGCCGAGACGAGGGCGAGGCCGAGGAAGGTTGCGCCAAGGAGCAACCTTGAGAGCTGTGAGGTGGCGTAACAATTCGCTTTCATGGCTGTGTCGATCCAAGCCGACACTACCGGTGTGCCGCCATGGCGGCGAGCGCAATTTTCCTTTGCCTGTCCGCCGCCGCTGCCCTAGCGTGCCGCTCCATACATGAAAACTGCGCTCTGCCTTCTCACTCTCACGCAGGCTCTGGTCATGACGCCGCAGGTGGGCGCTGTCACGGCTGTCTCCATTGCCGGGGACGAGTTTCACATCAACGGCAAACCAACTTATGCCCAGCGGACATGGCGCGGGCGCAACATTCAGGGCTTGCTGCTCAACGCCCGCCTGGTGCAGGGCATCTTTGACGACCGAAACACGAACACCGTGACACAATGGGCGTATCCGGACACCGGCAAGTGGGACGCGGATCGAAACACGCGCGAGTTCATTGCCGCAATGCCGGAGTGGCGTCGGCACGGGTTGCTGGCCTTTACGCTCAACCTCCAGGGCGGCTCGCCCCAAGGTTATTCAGCACAGCAACCCTGGCATAACTCGGCGTTCGAGGCCGACGGCTTGCTCCGCGCGGATTACCTGGCGCGGCTGGAACGCATCCTGAACCGGGCCGACGAACTCGGCTTGGTCGTCATCCTCGGCTATTTTTACTTCGGTCAGGACGAGCGGTTACAGGATGAGGCCGCCGTGTTGCGCGCCACGGACAACACCACGCGCTGGCTGCTCGACCGTGGTTGGCGGAACGTGCTCGTCGAGGTCAACAACGAATGCAACGTGCGCTACGACCATGCCATCCTGCGCCCGGACCGGGTTCACGAAGTGATTGACCGGGTGAAAGCGATGAAGGCTGGCGAGCGGCGACTGCTGGTCGGCACTTCTTACGGTGGCGGAACAGTTCCCAAGGAGAATGTGGTGCGTGCTTCCGACTTCCTGCTGCTCCATGGCAACGGCGTTTCAAAACCTGACCGTATTGCCGAGATGGTTCGCCAGACGCGCGCCGTGCCAGGCTACACGCCCAGGCCAATTGTCTTCAACGAGGACGACCACTTCGAATTCGACAAATCAGAGAACAACTTTACTGCGGCCGTGGGCGAACACGCGTCGTGGGGCTACTTCGATTTCCGCATGAAGGGCGAGGGGTTCGAGGAGGGCTTTCAGAGTGTGCCGGTGAACTGGGGCATCAGCAGCGAGCGCAAGCGTGGCTTCTTCCGATTGCTCGCGGAGATCACCGGCAGCAGTGCGCCCTGATCGCAGTCGCCGGCTCGACGAAACCTGAACGGTCGCTAGGTGCGTTCCGACATTTCGTCGCGCTGCAGGTTTACGCGAGGCGACGGGATCTTGGGTCGAAGATAAAACCGCCATCTGGCGTTTCTGCTGAGTTGCTCGAAACCATCGCGTGCGATAGCTTGTCAGCTGAAGGGTGTGGCTGGGGACCGCTCGGAGCCGTCGAATATGAGAATCGAGCAACGTAGATGGACCCACGCCGCGGGGTGGAGCAGTCCGGGTTCGCCTGGTGCCGGGCGTGATGCCCAGTTGGTGCTGGTGTTTGCAGCGCCGGCTGTTTTGCGAGAGGTCGCCCTACTGCAAGAAATTACCCGTGATTTCCCACAAGCCACCTTCCTGGGCTGTTCCACCGCAGGAGAAATCTACGGCACGCAAGTCGCAGATGACACGCTGACCCTCGCGGCGCTGCGTTTTGAGCACACCCACATTCGTGGCGTCAGCGTCTCTCTGGGAGCGACATTGAACAGCCGGCAGGCGGGGGAAGCGCTCGCCGGACAGTTGCCCGCCGCGTTGGCTATGGAAGACGGCCCGTCCCCGCTGGTCCACGTGCTGGTGTTGTCCGATGGGCTGAAGGTAAACGGCAGCGATTTGGTCACCGGCCTAACGGGCAGGTTGGCCGCTGGCGTAACTGTGACGGGGGGCTTGGCCGCTGACGGTGCGGCGTTTGGCGAAACGCTGGTGTGGACGGGCGGCAACCCGCAGCCGGGTCTGGTCGCCGCGGTGGGGTTGTACGGACGACGGTTGCGGGTGGGGTACGGTTCACTGGGAGGATGGGACTCGTTCGGTCCGGAACGGCTGATCACGCGTTCCTGCGGGAGTGTGCTCTACGAGTTCGACGGCCAGTCCGCTTTGGAACTCTACAAGCGCTATCTCGGCGAGCACGCCGCGGGATTGCCCGCGACCGGGTTGCTTTTTCCCCTGAGCCTGCGCGCAAGCCGCGAGGGCGAATCGGTAGTGCGCACCATCCTGTCGGTCAACGAGACGGAGCAAAGCATGACTTTCGCTGGCGACGTGCCGGAAGGCGCGTACGCGCGGCTGATGAAGGCGAACTTCGACCGGTTGATCGATGGGGCGGTGGGGGCGGCGCAGACCAGCAACCAAGCGCTCGGCGGAGGCGGGGCGGCGTTCGCGCTGTTGATCAGTTGTGTTGGGCGGAAGCTGGTGTTGAAGCAGCGTGTCGAGGAGGAAGTCGAGGGCGTGCGCGAGGTTTTGGGCGAGGCCGCGGTTCTCTCCGGGTTCTACTCCTATGGCGAGATTTCTCCGTTCACCCCGGGCGCAAAGTGCGAGCTTCATAACCAGACGATGACCATTACGACCCTGAGGGAAATTTGATGCGCGAGGGACTGCACAGTCTGTTGCGCCGCCAACTCAAGCGCTGCTACGGCGAGGCTGGGCCGCCACCGGAGGTGAACGGGTTGGTTCAAGCCGTAAACGCCGCCTATCACGAGTTCGACGCAGACCGCGGCATGTTGGAACGCTCGTTGGAACTCAGTTCTCACGAGTTGTTGCAGGCAAACGCCGAGATGCGCGCCATCTTCCAAGCGATCCCGGACCTGCTCTTCCGCATTGATGATCAGGGAACGATTCTCTCCTACAAAGCCGGGACGACCGTGGACTTGCTCCGCCCACCCGCCGAGTTGGTGGGACGCCGCATCCAGGACGTGCCTATTCCGGAGATCGGTCCGCGCTTGGCCCGAGCGTTGCGCCGCGTCAACGAGACGCGCAAGCTGGTCAGTCTTGAGTATCAGATGACTTCCGGCGCCGGCCCGCAAAGCTATGAGGCGCGATTCGTGCCCGAGCCGAATGGTCAGATCGTAGTCATCATCCGGAACATCACGGAGCGCAGCCGCTCGGAGGAACTGCGCCAGGGGCAGAACGCCGTGCTCGAAATGATCGCGTCCGGCGCAGCCTTGTCCGACGTGGCGACCCGACTGGCCCGAATGGTCGAGACGCAATCATCCGACACGGACTGCGCCGTGCTCCTGCTCACGGCGGATCGCCAGTCTCTGACGTGTTGCGCGGCGCCGAGCGTGCCGCCAGAGTTCGTCCGGCTGCTGCAATCGGTGCCGGTGATGGAGGGCGCCGGCTCAGCCGGGACGGCGGCCTTCCGGAATGAAACCGTGATCGTTCCCGATCTCCGCGACAACCCCATTTGGGAACGGTGGGGCGCGGCGGCACCGGCGTATGGCGTGCGCTCCTGTTGGTCCGTCCCCATCCGGTCGCGACAGGGCGGGGTGCTCGGGACGTTGGCGTTTTTCCATCGCCAGGCGCGGGTGCCGACCGATGCGGAGGTGCAGGTGGCGGAAGTCGCCACGCGCCTCGCCGGGGTGGCCATCGAGCGACGGCAACTCGCGGACCAATTGCTGCAATCCCAGAAGATGGAGGCGTTTGGCAAGTTGGCCGGCGGTGTGGCTCACGATTTCAACAACTTGCTCACGGTCATCATGGGGAATCTGGCTCTGCTCGACATGGAAGACCTCTCGGATGCGGAACGACAGGTGGCCTTGGAGGAAGTCTCCGCCGCGACCGAGCGGGCGCGGCAGTTGACCCGCCAGCTGCTTACCTTCAGTCGTCGGCAACCGGTGCGCATGCAGGCGGTGAATCTGAATGAGGTTGTGGCAGGCATGACGCGCATGCTCCAGCGCTTGATTGGCGAGCACATCCAACTGGAGACGAACTGCGCCCCCGACGTGGCGACAGTGTGGGCGGACCGCGGCATGTTGGAGCAGGCCATCATGAACCTCGCGGTCAACGCCCGCGATGCCATGCCCAAAGGCGGGCGACTGCACCTGCAGACCGAGGCGATGGAGATCAGCGCGGCCCAAGCGGCAGTGCACCAGGAGGCTTGTGCGGGACCGGGCGTCCGCCTGCGGGTGAGCGATACGGGGTGCGGCATTGCCCCGGAACATCTGCCGCATCTGTTTGAACCATTCTTCAGCACGAAGGAAGTCGGTCGGGGTACCGGCTTGGGGCTGGCAACCGTGTACGGAATTGTCGAGCAACACCGGGGTTGGATCGAAGTCGAAAGCCGCCTCGCGCAAGGGACGACCTTCACGCTTCACCTGCCGTGCTGTAACGCGAATCTCAGCGCACGACCCGAGCCCCCCGCTCGGCGGCCCCAGCCCGGCGGTCACGAAACCATCCTGCTCGTCGAGGACGAAATGCCCGTGCGCACCCTGCTCGGCAATTTGCTCGAGCGTCACGGCTATCGCGTCCTGGCGGCCGCCAGCGGTCCGGAGGCTCTCTCCTTGTGGCAACAGCAACGCGACGCGGTGCAACTGCTCATCACGGATATGGTCATGCCCGGGGGCATGAACGGACGCGAGTTGGCCGAACGGCTGCGGGCGGACGCGCCGGCTTTGCGCACGATCTATTGCAGCGGTTATACAAACGAAATGGCCCAACAGGACACTTGGGTTCAGGAAGGGGATGCGTTTCTGGAAAAGCCGATTGACCTTCCCACCATTCTGCGCCTGGTCAGGACGGCGTTGGACCGGAAGTGATCGGTTCGGTGATTGGCGCCTTGGCTGGACAACCTGGACAACTGCCGTAGATTGTCGGCCCGTCACAAGCAATGAAATCCGTCGCCATCATCGGGGGAGGCATTACTGGCCTGACCGCTGGTTTTTGTCTCCAGCGCAAAGGTGTGCCCGTCACGGTCTATGAAGCCAGCGACCGCGTGGGTGGCGCCATTCGCAGCGTTCGCCAGGGCGGATACCTGGCTGAGTTCGGGCCGAACACCATCCTCGAAACCTCCGCCCGCATTGCCATGCTCGTGCGCGACGCGGGCTTGGAAGCGCGCCGGCTGAATCCCGACCCGAGTGCGTCGGCCCGTTACGTGGTGCGGTATCAGCAGCCCATCGCGATGCCGTCGTCGCCACTGGGCTTCTTCACCACGAAGCTGTTCACCGCTCGCGCCAAGTTCGCCGTGGCCTGCGAACCTTTCCGTCGAGCCCGCCGCGATGGTGTGGAGGAGAGCATTGCGCAGTTCGTGCGTCGCCGGCTGAATCAAGAGTTCTTGGATCATGCGATTGACGCATTGGTTGCCGGAATTTACGCGGGTGATCCCGAGAAGCTCTCGGTCCAACAGGCGTTCCCCAAACTGGCCGCTTTGGAGAAGGACTACGGCTCGCTGATCAAGGGCCAGATTTTCGGAGCCGGCGAGCGGAAGCGGCGCGGCGAGGTCGCCAAGGACCGCGCGCCGAAGTTCTCATTCGACGAAGGGTTGCAGGTGTTGCCGGACACACTCCGCACACGACTCGGCGAGTCGGTACGGCTCAATGCGCCTGTGACCCGGCTGACCGAGACGGCGGAGGGTTGGCAACTCGACTATCGGGAGCATGGCCAACCCTGCCGCACCGAACATGCTGCCGTGATCCTGGCTGCGCCAACGTTCAAGCTGGCGGAGCTGGGGGTCGCTTCAGCGAGCGGGGCAAGTTTGGCGCCGCTCGGCGAGATTCGCTATCCGCCGGTCGCCAGCGTGGTGTTGGGCTTTCGCCGCGAAGATGTCGCGCATCCGTGCGCCGGCTTCGGCATGCTGATTCCAAAGATTGAAGGCTTCAAAATCCTCGGCACGATCTTCTCGTCGTCGCTTTTTCCCAACCGGGCGCCGGCCGGCCACCTGACCCTGACCAGTTACGTGGGCGGCGAGCGATTTCCCGAGCTGGCATCCAAGCCGCCCGAGGAACTGTTTGAGCTGACCTGCGCTGACCTTCGCGTGTTGCTGGGCGTGAAGGGCAAGCCGACGTTCTGCCATCACTACTTCTGGCCGCGAGCGATCCCGCAATACAACCTCGGCTACGGCCGTTACCGCGCGTTCATGACGGAGACCGAAAGCAAGGTGCCCGGGCTATTCTTCGCCGGGCACTATCGCGACGGGATTTCGCTGGGCGATTCCATTGTGTCCGGCGTGACCATTGCTGATCGCGCCGATCAATACATCGCCCGGCGCATTTACGATCGCGCATGAGCCAGGCCGTCCTCCTCGTCAATCTCGGTTCGCCCGACGCGCCCACGGTGCCGGCCGTGCGGCGTTACCTGAATGAATTCCTGATGGATGGTCGGGTGATTGATGTGCCGTGGCCGCTGCGACGGCTTATCGTGGGCCTGATCTTGATCAATCGCCCCAAGGCCTCCGCCCATGCCTACCAGACCGTCTGGACGCCGGAAGGCTCGCCGCTCATCGTCACCAGCCGCAACGTGCAGCGCCTGCTCCAGGAGCGCGTGCGGGTCCCGGTCGAGCTGGCGATGCGCTACCAGAACCCTTCCATCACCGCCGCGGTGCAAAGCCTTGCCGGCCGCGGTGTCAGCCAACTTCATGTCATCCCCCTATTCCCGCATTACGCGATGTCGAGTTACGAGACGGCGGTGGAACGCGTGAAAGAAGTTGCGGCGAAGCTCTCGCCACGGGTTTCGTTGACGATCGAACCGCCGTACGGCGACGCACCAGATTACGTTGCCGCGCTGGTGGCCAGCGCAGAACCGCAGCTCCGGCAGGGTTTCGATCATTTGCTGTTCAGCTTCCACGGAGTGCCCGAGCGGCAGATCAAGAAGTCCGACCCGACCGGCTGCCATTGCCTGACAGTGCGGGAGTGTTGTCAGGTCAAGAGTGAGGCTCATGCGTTCTGCTACCGCCACCAGTGTTACCGCACGGCGGAAGAATTCGTAAGGCGCGCGGGCTTGACCGCCGGGAAATGGTCGGTGGCCTTTCAATCCCGGCTCGGGCGGGATCCCTGGCTGAAGCCCTATACGGATTTTGAGCTGGAGCGCCTCGCCATGGAGGGCGTGAAGCGACTGCTCGTAATCTGCCCGGCGTTCGTATCCGACTGCCTGGAAACCATTGAAGAGATCGGTCTGCGCGGAAAGGAGACTTTCCTGAAGGTCGGCGGCAAAGAATTCGAGCGAATCCCTTGTCTCAACGAGCATCCGCTATGGATCGCCGCCTTGGACCGGATGGTGGGTCGCGCGTTTGCTCGCGCCTGATGGGCTGAGGAACCGACCGCTTGCCGATAGCCAGCTCATAGGTTCCAGACGGTCCGAACGATGGGCTTAATGTCGCCTTAATCCCCCGTTGGGCATCCTGTGCGCGTGCGATGGATGTCGATGGACATGCTGCGATCCGCAGAAAGTGTTAGCCAGTCGGATGGCACTGTTGCATATTTTTGCCGCATGAAGTCCATGGCAGCGTATCAGCCTGGAAGAGGTGACCGCCGATGACCGCCGACCGGATGCAAGCGCAGCGCTTCGAGCGCAAGTATTTCATCACGGAACGGCAGGCCGACGAGGTGCGGGCGTTTGTGGCGGGGTACTTGGAACTGGACGAGTTCAGTCGAGAACAACCCAGCCACAGCTATCCGGTCCACAGCATCTATCTGGATTCCGACCAACTCGCTACTTACTGGGCGACCGTCCATTGCGAGAAAAAGCGATTCAAGCTGCGGGTGCGTTACTACAACGACGAATCGCCGCTGTTCTTCGAAATCAAGCGACGCGAGAACGAGTGCATCCTCAAGCAACGCGGCGCGGTGCATCGGGAGTTCGGCGCGATGCTGCTGGCAGGCCACTTGCCCGCGCCGGAACACCTGCTCTCGGGCAAGCCTCAGCATCTGGCCGCCTTGCAGCGGTTCTCCTACATGATGCAACGGCTGCGAGCCCGCCCCGTGGTGCATGTGGGATATCTTCGCGAGGCGTGGGTCAGCACGCAGGGCAATTCAGTGCGGGTCACCATTGATCATCACGTGCGGGGTGAACCGCGTCAGGAAGCGCGCTTTACCACACAGATGGACAATCCGGTCTTTCCGTTCGGTCGGCAAATCGTGCTGGAGATCAAGTTCACAGACCGTTTCCCGGACTGGCTTCGCGACATGGTCCGCCACCTCAACCTGACGCAGACCGGGGCGCCGAAGTATTGTGGCAGCATTATGAACGCCGGCGAACAGCGTGTCGCAGCGCGACACTTGGACGAGAATGAACAAAAGCTGGCGGCGGTGATGAAGTATTGTTAAACGTGTGTGGAATCGAGGTTGTCTTCGCTGACAGCCGATAGGGGTGCGGTTATGATCGATAGTCTATTCAACGGGGATTTTGGGCGGGCCCCGACAAACTTTCCCGCCCTGATCATGGGCCTGCTGCTGGCTCTCGCCGGCGGGCATGTGCTGGCATGGGTATACATGGTCACCCACTCCGGCTTGTCTTACTCGCGCTCCTTCGTGAAGTCACTGGTGGTCATGCCGGTGATTGTGGCACTGGTCATGCATGTCCTTTCCAACAACATCATCACGGCCTTCGGCATGATGGCGGTGTTTACCATCGTGCGCTTCCGCAACATGCTCCGCGACACCTTGGACACGACCTACATCCTGGTGGTGCTGGCCATGGGTATGGCGGCGGGCAGCCAGAAATTTGCGACCGCTGTGGCCGGGGTGGCCATTATGTCCCTGGCGTTGCTCTACCTATGGGCGACGTCCTTTGGCAGTCGGCATCGTTACGATGTCATCCTCAATCTGCGCTGGTCGCGTCCGTTGGCAGATGTTGGGGAGGTTGACCGACTGCTGCAGCGCCACGTTCGCCGTAGCCGGCGCGCCAGTCAGCGCGCCACCTTGGGGGAAACCGCAGGAGCCGACCTGTCGTACTGGTTGCTGCTTCGCGACCCGGCCCGGGTGGATGAAATGTTGAGCGAGGTGCGTGAGCTGGACGGAGTGTCGCATGTCAGTTCCATTCTCGCAGAAGACGAATCGGAGGTTTGAAATGGAGAAGTCTGATTTGAAGCCCATTCCGATTCCGCCGCGGCAGCGGTTGCGCGAGTTCCAGGTCATCTATCTGCCGGTCGTGTCATTTGCGGTACTGCTGGTGGTAATCGGCTGGATGTGGGTGCGCTACGTGTCGCCTGCCACCATCGTAGGTGAAGTCGAGACCGTTCGATCCAAGGTGATCACGACTGTGGCCGGAACGTTGCAGGAACTCAAAGTGGACCGGCTCTCCAGCGTCACCAACGGCCAACTATTGGCGATCATCAGCGTACTGGACACCAACCAGATCGAGGCAGAGGCAGCGGCGGCGACGGCTGATCTGCAGCTCATGAAGGCACGGATGGATCTGGATAGGGTGCGAAATGCCAATGGCCAGGCGCAACTCCGCGCTGAAGTGCAACTCGAACAGCTCAGTCTGGAAGTCGCCCGCATACACCTCGTCCAAGCGGAGGGGGAGTTGCAGCGAACCAAGAAGCTCTACGATGACCAACTTACCGCCCGCGGCGCGGGCGCGGCACGCAATGACTTTGGCTACGATGTCGCCCTGCGGGATCGCGACACGTTGCGGGCGGAAGTCGCCGCCCGCGAGAAGACGGTGGCCGGCCTTCAAGCCGATGTCGAACGTCTCCAGGCTGCGGGCGCTGCGAACGTGGGCGCGCCTGATGCAACCATTGAGCAAGCCATCCTTAAGCAGCGTGAACGCCTGGATCGCCTCGAGCGAGCCTTTGAACTCCGCTCGCCCATCGGCGGCTTCGTCAGCGTGGTGGATCATCTGCCCGGCGAGAAGGTCATGGCCGGCGAAACCATCGCGGTGGTCAGCGCCGAGAAATCCGACCGCATCCTGGCTTGGGTCCGCCAGCCGGTGACGATCCGGCCAAACCCGGGTGACATGGTCGAGGTGCGACGTGGGGTGATTGGTGAGCCCCCCTTTCAAGCCATGATCGTCAAGGTGGGCAAGCAGTTGGAGCCAATCAATCCCACGGCCGTGCCCCTTGCCGCCACGCTGCAGCAAGCTGAGTTTGGCTTGCCGCTGATTGTCAAAGCCCCGGACATCGTGGACCTGATCCCCGGCGAAGCCGTTCAGATGCGGGTGATTCGGCGCATGCCCGCGGCCCCGAAGAATTGACCTGACTGCCTCCCGCAGTCGCGTTGACACCTCGATCTGAACCGAAGGTTGGTGCTGCTGGGCCCAGCGGAATTCCGCATTCGACTTTTGCGGATGGTTTTTCCATAGTTCCTCTCACATGAAGTCCATGACCGGTTACGGGCGCGGGGAATGCGCACAGGACGGCTTCAAGGTTACCGTCGAGCTCAGTTCGGTGAACCGCAAGCAGGCGGAGATTGCGGTCAATCTACCGCGCGAGATGGAGATGCTGGAAGCGCCGTTGCGCGACCTCGTCAACCGCCACATTGCGCGCGGACGTCTCACGGGACGGATCGCGCTGCACGCGGGCTCCAGCCGGGCAGCGGCCCGTCAGCACATCAACGTCGCGCTGGCCGAAGCCTACGCCCGCGAACTCGCCCGCTTGGCAAAACACCTCAAACTCTCCGGTGCGGTAACGCTGGACCAGCTCGTCCGTGCCCCCGGTGTGTTTCAGACCGACGAGGAACTCGCCGACGCCGAGAGTCTCTGGCCCGCGGTGGAGAAGGCGCTCCGGCAAGCGCTCGCGGCGCTGGTGAAGATGCGGGAACGCGAAGGCGCCCATCTGGAGAAGGACTTGGCGGTGCGCGTTGCCGCAATGCGCAAGTGCGTGGCGCGGGTGAAGGCGCAGGCGCCTCAGGCGGCGGAACGCTATCGCCAGCAGCTCATTGAGCGGATCAAGAGCGCCGGCCTTGCGTCGCCCGCTCCGGATGACGAGCGGCTGCTCAAGGAAGTGGTCTTCTTCGCCGATCGCTCGGACATCACCGAGGAATTGACTCGCTTGGAAAGCCACTTCAAACAGTTTGAAGATGGCCGCAAGTCCAGCGAGCCGGTGGGACGAATGCTGGATTTTCTCGCGCAGGAAATGAACCGGGAGGTCAACACCATCGGCTCCAAGGCCAACGATGCGCTCATCTCGCGTGAAGTCGTGGTGCTAAAGGCGGAATTGGAGAAGTTCCGGGAACAGGCTCAAAACGTTGAATGAACCAGCATGGCTGACGCTGCTTCCAACGCCCTTTTGGTCGTTATTTCCGCCCCATCGGGCGCGGGCAAGACCACGGTTTGCCAGCAGGTGCTGGCGGCGCGGCCCGACATGTCGCGGGCCATTACTTGTACCACGCGGGCGCCGCGCCCGGGTGAACAGGACGGTGTGGATTACTATTTCCTCGATGCTGCGGATTTCCTGAGGCGCGTCGAGGCGGGCAACTTCCTCGAACACGCCACGGTCTATGGCCACAGCTATGGCACGTTGAAATCCGAGGTGCTCACCAAACTGCGCGCCGGGAAGGATGTGTTGCTTAACGTGGATGTGCAGGGCGCCGCCACCATTCGCGCGCGTGCCGCGGAAGACCCGGAGTTGAGCCGGGCGCTGGTGAACGTGTTCCTGACGCCGCCCTCGATGGCGGTGCTGGAGGGCCGATTGCGCAAGCGCGACACGGACAGCGAGGCGGTGATTCAAAAACGTCTCAGCGTGGCACGGCAAGAAATCGGTCAGTGGAAGCACTACGATTACCTGCTGATCAGCGGCACGATTCCCGAAGACCTGCGGCGCATGCAGGTAATTATCGAGGCCGAGAAGATGCGCTGTTCGCGGGCGCAGTCTCCCGCGGTTTGAATGCGGACGCGCGGCAATTGATGCGTTGAATGGCCCGGCCCGGACGGCGGTCCAATGCTGCGGTTTATGGGTTTGGAGCAGACCGAATGAGCACAGGCAAGAACATCGTACTCGGCGTTACCGGCTCGATTGCCGCCCACAAGGCAGCCGATCTGGCCAGCTTCCTGACGAAACAGGGTTGCCACGTCCGCGTGGTCATGACCGCGGATGCTCAAAAGTTCATTACGCCCCTGCCATTCAAAACCCTTTCCCGAAACCCCGTCGTCACGGACCTCTACGACGAAACCGGCGGTTGGGAGCCGACGCACATCAAGCTGGCCGACGAAGCGAACCTGCTGCTCATTGCCCCAGCCACGGCGAATGTGATCGCGAAGCTGGCCCATGGCCTCGCGAATGACGCCTTGTCCTGCATCGCCCTGGCGTTGAACCCCGGTGCGAAGGTGCTGATTGCACCAGCCATGAACGGTAAAATGTGGCTGCACCCAGCCACGCAGCAAAACGTCGCCATGCTCAAATCCCACGGCGTGGAATTCATCGGACCGGAAAAGGGGCTGTTGTCCTGCGGGTACGAGGGGATTGGGCGACTATGGCCGGTCGAGCAGATTGCCGAACGGGCGCTGGCTCTCCTGAATCCGCCGGACCGGAGCGCCGGCGGCCGCGCAAAATGAACTGGCGACTTTGGGGGGAGTTGTCGCGGCTGCCCAAGTTGCTGGCGGCGCCGCGTCCCGCCCCCGCCCAGTACGCCCGCCGCATTCTGGCGCTGCAGCGCAACGTCGTCCTCCCCGCCAAGCTGCTCGTCATCGCGGTCGCCTCCTACTATCTCTACTCGAAGAGTCCGGTGGATAAGGCGACGTACAGCTATGGCGTCATGCTCGATACGATGCGAGCCTTCTCCAACATCTACCTGTGCGTGAACCTGCTGGCGGCTGTGTCGTTCTTCGTGGTGCGACGATGCCCAGACGCCTTGGTGCAGTGGGTGGTGTTCGCCACTGGGTTGGCCGACGGTCTGTTCCTGGCCGGCCTGACGTTGCTGAGCGGCGGTTTCGACAGCACGCTATTCTGGGCCTTCCCGGGTTTGATCGTGCTCAATGCCTTCTGCATTCCGCTCGCCACGCCGCAGCTCGCGCTCAACATCGCGCTAAGCATTTTCTATCTTGGCGCCGGATTGTTGGAAGCCGAGTACCGTGTCCGCTCGCAAACGACCCCGGCCATTGCCTCGCGCCGGCCAATCCCCGCGTTGATGCCCGACGAAGTGACGGACCCCCGCGGACTCTTCAGCCGGCTGCGCAGGCAGAACGACGATGTGTCACGGCTGATGTGGAAACGCATTCCCGAAACAACCCGCCTGCAGTTGGCTAAATTGCTGGAAGAGAACCGCACTGACGAGTTGCATACGAATCTCGTGGAGGCCTTGGACCGGCTCCTGGCGCCGGCCGTGTACGACAAACCGCTACGCCGCGACGTTGAACCTTTGGACGACCCCACCGAGCCGTTTCTGCTGAAACTGGCCATCCTCTGGCTACTGGCCGCATGCTGCTATGGCGTGCAAGTGCTCATCGCCCGGCAGCAACTGGCCGAGGAGGAACAGAAAGAGTTCACCGCTCGCACCGAGCAACTCCACTCCGCCGGTCGCCTCGCTGCTGAGGTGGCGCACCAAATCAAGAATCCGCTGGCTATCATCAACAACACCGCCTTCTCTCTGCAGCGTTCTCTGCAAACCGGCCGCGGCGGTGATCCCGCCCCACACATCCGCATCATTCAGGAGGAGATTGAGAAGGCTGACCGGATCATCACGCAGGTCATGGGTTACGCGGAGCTGAGCGAGGGGCGTGTGGAGAAGCTCAGCGTCGTCGAGGAACTGGACCGTGCCATCGACCACGTCTTTCCGCCCGGACTGGACTGTGGCACCAAGATCCGCCGCGACTACGCGACCAGCTTCCCGCCCCTGCTTATGCAGCGCCGGCATCTGGGCGAAACCCTCGTCAATCTCCTGCAAAATGCCCGCGACGTGCTGGCGGGCGGCGGGCACATTGTGGTCGTTGGCCGAGTGCTCCCGGACCACGCGGTGGAGATCGTAGTGGCGGACGACGGCCCGGGTATCCCGGAGGACAAGTTTGAGCGTGTGTTTGAAGCGTACTACACAACCCGACCCAAAGGCACGGGTTTGGGCCTGGCGATCGTCAAACACAACGTGGAACTCTACGGTGGTACGGTGCGCGTGGAATCTGAGCTTGGAAAAGGCGCGCGGTTCACCGTAGTATTCCCCGCCAAAGCGGCCATCAAATTGTCGAACCCAAGTTGAAAACTGCAGACACCAAAACCTCGCGCTGCCCCCGGGGAATGCCCAGCGGCCTGGGTAACCTTGTGGCGGTTTGCTGGCCCTCCGCATCGTCCTCGTCGCCATGAGATTTCCGCTCCCTCCCATCCTGGTCGTTGACGACGAGAAGAACATGTGCGCCTCGTTGCGAACGCTGCTGGGTGCCGAGGGATACAATGTGCAAGAGGCCGATTCCGCGGAGGCTGGTCTAAGGCTGTTGGAAGAAGACTCGTTCTTCATGGTGGTCACCGACGCACGGCTGGGTGGGATGAGCGGTTACGAGTTTCTCTCCCGGATTCGGGCGCGCTGGCCGGACTTGCCCGCCGTGATGATTACGGCCTACGCGACCCCGAAGCTCGCCGTGGAGGCCATTAAGGCCGGCGCGATTGACTATCTGGCCAAGCCCTTTGCCCCGGAGGAACTGCTCCACGCCGTGGCGCGCTGTGCGGAGCGCTACCGACTGCTCGCGGAAAACGCGCGCTTGCGCGTCGAGGCCGGCGAGACGCACGACCTCAGCCAGATCGTCGGCGAATGCGCCAAGATGCGCGAGTTGCGCCAGATGATCCAGACCGTCGCCCCTACCGATGCCCGCACGCTGATCCTCGGCGAAAGCGGCACGGGCAAGGAACTGGTGGCGGGTGCGTTGCATAGCTTGAGCAAGCGCCGGGATGGCACCTACGCCCGCATCAATTGCGCCGCCATTCCTGAAACCCTGCTGGAAAGTGAGCTCTTCGGCCACGAAAAAGGTGCGTTCACCGGCGCCATCCGTCAGAAACCAGGCCGCGTGGAAGAGGCCGACGGCGGCACGCTGTTCCTCGACGAGATCGCCGACATGAGCCGGCCGTTGCAGGCGAAGCTGCTGCGGTTTCTCGAGGATGGTTCGTTCACGCGCGTTGGCGGCACCCAGGAACTGCGCGTGAATGTGCGGCTGCTCGCCGCCACGAATCGTGACATCGTCCAGGCGATCCGCGACAACAGCTTCCGCGAAGACTTGTTCCATCGGCTCAACGTCGTTCAGTTTCGCATTCCGCCGCTGCGCGAGCGGGGCGAAGACGTGCTGCGCCTGGCGGACCATTTTCTCAAGCACTTCAACGCCACGCTCAACCGCAACGTCAACGGCTTTTCGCGCGCTGCCCACCAGAAACTCCAGGTACACCACTGGCCGGGCAACGTGCGCGAGTTGCGCAATGTCATCGAACGCGCGCTGATCCTCGAGACTACCGCTCAAATCCAAGCCGCCAATCTCCCGGATTTTGATGTTGCCGCGCGTTTGCATCGGACGGTGGAGATGCCCGAGCAGCCGCCGGCGCTGGATCTGCCTCTCGACGACCTTCTGGCCGACTACGAGCGCAAACTCATCCTTGGCATCCTTGAGCAGCACCAGTTCAATATCGGCCGCGCAGCGGACCGGTTGAAGATCAGTCGCCACGCCTTGCGCTATCGCATGCAACGCCTGAACATCACCGTCAACACCGACGCCGACACGGAGTCTCTGCTCGCGCCGGACCGGCAACCCGTAATATGAATCCCTCCCCTGGCCTTCTCGCGGTGGAAATCGTGCCCGGTAGCGGCGTCGAACCGCAATTCAAGCTCACGACGGGCATCCGGGACGGCCTGATCATCCTTGGCGTGGTGCTGGTCCTGACCGCCTTGCTGCTGGCTTGGGCCATGGTGATTCGCAAGCCGCGTCGCCGCCACGGTTCGCACCGGTCTCCGGAGCCCGAGCCGAATCTCGTGCGCTACCGGCACGAACAGCACGAAGACCAGGGCGTGCTGTCGTTGCTGAAACCCAAACACCGCCGCCGCAAACGCCGCTTCCATCATCGCAACCCCACTCTCGCGGAGACGGGTGGCCTGCCGCCGCCCAGAACGGACCGCCCGGGTTCCCCGCCGCCCGCCACGCCCTAGCTTGCCCCCATGCAGCAAAGTCAGGCGATCACCCGCAAGAGCGCCTCTAACCTTGCCTTGGCGTTTTGCCTCCTGCCCAAGACGCGGCGGGACGACATGTGCGCACTCTACGCTTTCTGCCGCGAGGTGGACGATGTTGCGGACGAGGAAACCGTTGTGGTGGAACAGCGGCGGGAACGTCTGGCAGCGTGGCGCGAGGAT
The DNA here is from genome assembly GCA_964634255.1 of uncultured Verrucomicrobiota bacterium. Taxonomy (GTDB): domain Bacteria; phylum Verrucomicrobiota; class Verrucomicrobiia; order Limisphaerales; family MWDV01; genus MWDV01. Next base: position 40,502 of record CAZWJC010000004.1, read on the forward strand.
ATCCACCGGGCTTGCACCGGCGGCCGTCCCCAGTTCCCCGTCAATCGCGAGCTCCAGCCCGTAATTGAGTGGTACCGTCTCCCGTTCGAGCTGTTCGACGAACTGATCCGCGGCTGCGAAATGGACCTCGACACGAAGCGATACGAGAGCTGGGAGCAACTCGATCTTTACTGCTACCGCGTGGCTTCCGTCGTCGGCCTGCTTAGCATTGGGATCTTTGGCTACGCCAACCCGGCGTGCCGGGACTATGCGGTCGCGCTCGGCCAGGCGCTCCAGCTCACCAACATTTTGCGCGACGTGAAGACCGACGCCGCGCGCGGGCGCATCTACCTCCCCTTGGCGGAACTTGCGCGCGCGTGTGTGACCGAGGCGGAAATCCTGCGGGGCGAATACTCGCCCCGCTATGTTGAACTTGCCCGTAGCACTGCGCGGCGCGCCCGGAGCTTCTACCGACTTGCGGCGCGGATGCTGCCGCCGGAGGATCGCCGGTTCATGATCGCAGCCGAGTTGATGGGCGCGGTTTATTGGCGGCTGCTCCTCAAGCTGGAGCGACGGGAGTTCAACGTCTTCGGCCCGCAAGCCATTCGCCTCGGCAAGCTGCAGAAGGTCAGGCTCATCTTTTGGACGTGGTATCGCTTCGCGTCCGGTGTGGAGGAGTCTGACTATGGCTTGGCCTGAGGGCGTGTAACCCGCCGTGCGCCTGATGCCCATGGGGTTCTGACGGCCGGATGCGCTGAAAGTTGTTCGGATTTGGGTCTGCTACCGAGGATATCTGTTCCAAGAATTGGCGGCCCTGTCCAGCCTTGGGACTGAATGGTCGTACGTGGGGCGATCGCACGCGGCAATCAGCCGGCTCACGCAGCGATCGAGCGGTTTGTTGTCCCAGGTCGGGACGAGCGCCCGGTGATCTCTCGCGCACGCCTATCCCGAGCGCGAATGAAACACGCCCCGCCTTTGGCTGCGTTCCTTGTCAAGACGCCTCAACGGAAGTGAACGCAGCCACCACCACTTGCCTCGAAGCTCACTCCCGCCTTCCGAGTTGCGCCCAAGGATGGCCGTGCTGCAAGTGCATGAATTCAACTTAGCATGCCGCCTGCTGGCAAACCGAGGCTGGGCGAACGGATGACGCCAATGGCCGTGCCCGGGGTTGACGATTTGGAAAATGAGTGGATGATTGTCCGCGGTGCGTATGAAAAATGGTGGTGTTCGTCTGGATGTGGGCGGGAATCAAGGGGGATGGCTCGCAATCGTGTTTTGCCTGCTGGTGTGGACGGCGCTGGGAAGCGATTGGCCACAGTATCGCGGCACCAACCACGATGGGGTCTCGCTTGACCGCATCATGAAGCAATGGAGCGGCTCGGTAACGAGCGCCGTGTGGCGGGTGACGCTGGGTCAGGCCTACAGCTCGTTCGCCGCAGGTCAGGGGAAGGCCATCACTCAGGTCTATCGCAACAACAAGGAAGTTTGCGTTGCCCTCAGCATCACCAACGGAACGGAATTGTGGGCGAGGGAATTGGAAACCGGCGCCGACTACGGCGGCTACAACGGCCCGCGCTCCACGCCTTCACTGGTTGAAGACGCCGTCTATGTTCTAACATCGCATCTCAAACTGCTCCGGCTCAGTGCTGCCAACGGATCGGTGGTTTGGAGCAACGACCTGAAGTCCGTGTACGGTGGGGACATCATCGGCTGGGCGAGCGCGGCATCGCCGCTGGTGGAAAGCAACTTAGTTTACGTGAATCTCAACACCGGGGATCGGGCGCTCGCGGCGTTTCGCTCCTCGAATGGCAGCCTGGCATGGCGTGTGGAAAACGAGAACATGACGCATTCCACGCCGGTGGTGGCCACCATTCATGGCGTGCGCCAGGTGATCTTCATCACTTGGAACGGCTTGGTGTCCATCAACGCAGCCAACGGGGAGTGGCTGTGGAGTCATCCGTTCTCGTACAACGGGACCTGTCTCGGCGCTTCGCCGGTGGTCTGTTCGAACGTGGTGTTTATCACCCAGTCGTACTCTCCCAGCAGCATGGCGGTGAGGATCGATCTCGCGGACGGTGTTTGGTCGGCCAATCCACTTTGGGACAACTCCGTCGGGATGATTTGGATGACGCCTGTCTGCTACGGCGGGGCGATCTTTGGACCGACCGGGAACAATTCTGACAACAACACTCCGCTGGTTTGCCTGGACTTGTTGACCGGCGCGACGAGGTGGTCTTACAACGGCTTTGGACGCGGCAGCGTACTGCTGGTCAACAATACCCTGGTCGGACTCAGCGAAAATGGCTGGCTGCGGCTGATCCGTCCGGTAACCAACGCCTTCGAACAGATTGCCGCGTTCCGCGCCTTCAGCACCGGCAGTTGCTGGAACGCACCGGCGGTGTGTGATGGCCGGCTACTCGTTCGCAGCACAACGCAGGCAGCCTGCTTCGACCTCTCCATGCCCGAGCTGCGCGTGTTGTCGCCAACGCCCAAGGCCGATGGTACCAACCTGGCGCTCGCGGTGGCCACCGTCACGGGCGCCCCCGTTCACTCCAATCGGCTTGCCCGGATGGGGGTGCAGGCCGCCACGAACCTGGCCGGCACAAGTTGGACGCTGCTTACCAACCGGCCGGTCCTGAGCAACGGCACCGTTCGAGTGGACAACATCAGCCGCGGTACGGGAACCCAACGGTTCTATCGAGTGGTTGAACAAGAGTAGGTGTCGTTTGGTGTGACACCGCTGTGAGTTTGTGTCGGGAGATTGAATGTAATGAGACGGCTGTATCAGCAAACTGGCGTCAGGGCGCTTCGGTGTCCGGCCTTCACCCTGATCGAACTGCTGGTGGTCATCGCCATCATCGCCATTTTGGCGGCGATGCTGCTGCCCGCGCTCGCGGGTGCCAAGGAGCGTGGCCGCCGCGCCAACTGTCGCAGCTCGATGCGCCAGTTCGCTCTGGCCCTGCACATGTACGGTGACGACGCCGGCCAGCGTCTGCCCAGTGGCGCACCCAACCGGCCGATGCAGCCCACGGACGATCACCTCCCGGTGCTCAGCAACGCTACGAGCAACGCTATTGTGCAATACGCCGGCACCGAGCAGATGCTGCACTGTCCCAGCTTCGGTACGTGGTTCATCAAGCAACAGGCCGAGCGGCCCTTCGAGGAGCGACAGTACGGATACGTGGTTGGTTACAATTACCACGGCGGTCATACCAACACACCATGGCCGGCCATTGTGGGCGATGCCACTTGGGTTTCGCCGCAGCGCCTGACCGACGATCCCGGGCTGGTTCTGCTCTCCGACATGAATGACTGGTCGCCCGGCTACGGCCAGACCTTCGCGCCGCACACGAAGGGAGGCCCGCTGCTGGAAGGAATGGACCCGTCGAACCAGGGCCGCACCGGGGCGACATCTGCGCAAGTGGGCGCTCAAGGGGGCAACGTGGGGTTACTGGACGGTTCGGTTTCTTGGAAAGACATCAAGAAGATGCGCGTCTACCGTGGCTCCCAACAGTGGGGCGACAACGGGTGCTGGGCGATGTGGTGACGTGCCGCCCATGCGCCTGCTCCCGAACGGGTGGCGGAAACCGTTGCCGCCATGACTGCTGCGAGCGCTTTCTCGATTCCCTGTACGCCGGAATGTTGCTACGGGGTGTGAACGGAAGTGGCGGTCGGAGGAGCGCGCCCGGTCCCCGGGCGCAGCGGCAAAACCTGCCAATCCCTGCGGGACTTGCACCCCATCGGGTGGCTTCCCCGCGCTGCGGACAGGGACTGTCCGCGGTCCGATGTCTCAGCCGTGTGGGGATTTCGTTCGCCGTGACCGCCATTACGTTTCGCACCCGTCGCTACGCCCAGACTTGACGCGATATCCATGCCCCACTACACATGTGTCGCCATGAGAAAGCTCAGCATCCTACTCCCCGCATTGCTGGCCTGTTCCGCTGTCGCTGCGCCCGAACTCGAGCCCGCCGCCTTCATCGCTGACGGAACGAACCTTCTGACGGCGGGCACAATGTCCGCCCCGAGCGTCGTGGACTGGAACAATGACGGCAAGAAGGACCTCTTGGTGGGGCAGTTTGATCAGGGCAAGGTTTGGCTGTATCTGAATCGCGGCTCGGATGCGAGTCCGGCCTTCAGCGGCGCGACGCCCGTGCTTTCCGGTGGGACGCAGATCACCACGTCCTATGGGTGATGCATCGGATCAAGTCCACATGGCGTGGACTGGAACAACGATGGCAAGAAGGACCTCGTGACCGGGGAGCGGGATGGATATGTGCGCATCTACCAAAACGTCGGCACGGATGCCAGTCCCGTGTTCAATGGCTACGTCTATCTGAAGGTCTGCGGCACGAACTGGCAGTCGTTGAGTACGGTGCCCGAGGTTGTGGATTGGAACAACGATGGGTTGAAGGACGTGCTGTGCGGGGAAGACTCCGGGCGGATTTACCTCATGCTCAACTCGGGGACGAGTAACAGCCCGGTGTTCAACACCGTGAAGTTCATCACTAACGGCACGGCCATCCTGAACGTCGGCAGAGTTCCCAGCCCGACCGTGGTGGATTGGAATCGCGATGGAAAGAAGGACCTCATCCTGGGCAACGTCAACGGCTACGTCTATTACTTTCAGAACAAAGGTACGGACGCCGATCCGATCTTCAACGGCTACGAACTCTGCCTGGCGGGGGGCAGCACGATCGAGGTGGGCTCCTATTCTCAGACCGCCGTCACCGACTGGGACAATGACGGTCGGTGGGATGTGCTTTGCGGCGCGTACGAAGGGACCGACGATGCGCATGTGTGGTACTTCCATGCCCCGGCGGGTCCTTACCTGACCACCTACTCCACGGCGGGCGCCAATTACGAACCCGGCACCACCTTCAACCTGGTCTGCACGCTCAAGAACACTCCGGCTGCCGCCGTCACCAACGTGAGCGCGATGCTGCTGTCAGCCAGTCCGTGGTGCGACGTCATTCAACCGGCCTGGACGGTGGGCGACATGCCAGCCAGTTCAACGCGCGCCAACTCGACCACGCCCTTTGTGCTGCGGATCAAGACCAACGCGCTGCTGGGGGCAACGGTGACGTTGAACCTGGCCATCCAGGGCAACGGTGGCGACTATCGCAACACGAACCAGATTCGCCTCGAAGTTGCCAAGCCGGTCTTCTCGCTGGTTGGTTACCTCGTCAACGACAGTCAGGGCAACGGAAACTGTGCATTCGAGTCCGGAGAACGGGGGCAATTGGTTCTCCGGTTGAAGAACTCGGGCTATCGAGCCGAAAACGTGACCGGTCGGCTCAGCTACGCCTATGGTTTCAACGTGACCCATCCGACTTCCAGCTTCGGCACCATGGAACGCAACGCCACCAACTCGAACGCGGCGCTGCCGTTCGGGCTCACGGCCCTTTCGTATGTGCCGGCGCTGCCGTACTTCTACCTGGACGTGACCTGCGACCGTGCGGCATTCACGAATCAGATCTATGTGGACGTGTTGCCGGAGTATCCCCGGAGCAACGGGGTGAGCTTTGCCTGGGTGGACACCACGGGCGGCACCACTCTGACCTTGGCCAACGACGGCTACGCCATGGTCTCGCTGCCGTCGGGCTTCTACTTTCCGTTGTATCAGTACACCGTGAGCTATCTCTATCTGTCCGCGAACGGATATCTGGGCATGCTGAGCTCCAGCGTGGCCAACAACACCGTGATCCCCAATGCCAGCTCGCCCAGCGGTATCCTCGCGCCGTTCTGGGATGACTTGGACCCTTCTGCCGGAGGAGTGGTGCGCTACAAGTCTTTCGGCACGTCTCCCAACCGGTATCTGGTGGCGGAATGGAACAACGTGCCGCGGCGTGCCGATGCTGCCACGCGTGTCACGTTCGAGGCGATCCTCCATGAAAACGGGGACATCAAGTTTCAATACGGCTCCTCTACGGGTGTGAATGCCGACGGGCGCAGCGCCACGATCGGGATCGAGGATTATACCGGTGCCAACGGAGTTCAATACGCTTTCAATCGAGTTGGCGCAGTCAGCAACGGGTTGGCGCTGCACTTCCGGTGTTCGGCGGCCTCCGAGGATTCCGATGGCGACAGCCTCCCGGATGTCTTTGAGCGGTTTAGCTTTGGCGGCCTGGCTGCCTCGGGCAGTGACGACTCCGATGGCGATGGCCTGTGCAATCTCGCAGAGTTCCGTTGTGGCACGGATCCGCGAGCGGGCGGTAGCCGATTGTGTTGCCAGCCCGTGCAACTGTTGTCGCAGAATCGGTATGTCGTCCGCTGGGGGAGCATCCCCGGGCGCAGCTATCGCGTGTGGCAGAATACCAACCTCGGCGCTGCGTCTTGGACACTGCTTACGCCCACAGCGCTCCAAGGCGCCGCGACCGGCATCAACGCGTACACCGGCAGTGTGTCCACCGCGACCGCCCGGGGCTTCTGGCGAGTGACAACCCCGTAGACATGTCAGTCGCACGCCAGACAGTTCTCCTTCTCTGCCTCGGCTCGCTCCTGTCCGCGGTGGCAGCGGAATGGCCGCAATACCGTGGCCCCAACGGTGACGGCGTTGCCCAAGAGCCCATTCTGACCACGTGGCCTGCTTCCGGCCTGCCAGAACTCTGGCGGAAACCGGTAACGAACGGTTTCAGTTCCTTCGCCATCGCGGTCGGTCGGGCTTACACGCTGGAAACACGTGCCGTTGGCGAAGAAAGCCTTGAAACGTGCGTGGCATGGGACGCGGTGTCTGGCTCCGAACTGTGGACCACAAACCTCGGCGCCGCGGTGTACGACTATGGCAGCGGCGAGGGCGATGGGCCGCGCTCCACGCCGTCGGTCGAAGGGGGACGTGTGTTTGTGCTCTCGGCCAACCTCAAGCTCACTTGCCTGAGCGTGACCAATGGCCACGTATTGTGGAGCCGCGATTTCCTGCAGGAATTCGGCGCGGAAAACATCCCCTGGCAGAATGCCGCGTCACCGCTCCTTGAGGGTGGCTTGGTCTTTCTGAACTGCAACGCCCCGGATGGAACTCTGGCCGCGCTGCGTCAGAGCGACGGTGCGATCGTTTGGCGAACGAACACGGACGTTTTGACGCACGCCACGCCCGTTGCGGCGAGCATTCACGGCGTGCGACAGGTCATCTTCTTTGCGCAGTCCGGTCTGGTTTCTGTTAAGGCTGCGACCGGCGACGTCCTGTGGACGTATCCCTTTCCGTTCAACCAAACCTCCGCAGGCGCCTCCCCGGTTGTGTGGGAGGATGTCGTCTATTGTTCCGCGGCTTTCTCGAGTGGCGCGGGCGCGGTGCAGATCACACGAGACGGGGACACGTTTACGGCGACCGAGTTGTGGCGCCGACCAGCGCAACTCCGGAACTACTGGAGCACGCCGGTTTGCCTGGGCGGCTATCTCTACGGCTTGTTCGAATCGCAATCCGGCTCTCACACCAAGACGCTGCGCTGTGTGGATTTGCGGACCGGAGACACCCTGTGGTCCGAGCCCGGTTTCGCCTCCGGCGGGCTGCTGCTTGTGGACGGCCGTTTGTTAATCCAGACCGAAGGAGGCGAACTCGTGCTGGCTGAAGCCGCCCCGTTCAGCTACCTGGAGTTGGCCCGTTCGCAGGTGCTCACTGGCAAAAGCTGGAATGTGCCTGCGGTGAGCAACGGCCGCATTTACGCGCGCAGCACGACGGAAGCGGTTTGCCTGAATGCCGCTGTGGTACAACCGTCGGCCGGTTTGGTGCAAACGCTCGAATCTCGAGTTGGGGGGCAACTGTGTCTGCGCGTCGCGTCTGCGGACGGCGCACTGATTGAAGCCAACCGCTTGGATCGCATCCAAATCCTGATGACGACCAACGTGGCGATTGGATTGGAAAGTTGGTCGCCCGTAACGAATAACCCCATTCTCACGAATGGGGTCATCGAGGTGGAACTGCTGCCGGTCTTGGGCCAACGCTATTTTGTCGCCTGCGAACAACCTTGACCGCTGGACACCCGCGCCGTTTGCCCCGCCGCCAGCAACTCAGCCAGTACGGGACTGCCCGACGGTAGCAGTGTGATGCGCGCTTCGCCTGTGATGATCTTCTGCGTTTCCAGCACGGCGAACAACGCCTCGAAGACCTCCGAATCCTTGACGATCTTCTGCAACGCCGCTCCGACAACGCGCGGCCGGATGGCGCCGGCCTTGGCAAACTCCACCGCGGCCTGTCGCTCTGCCGTGCTGGCGATGATACTCACGCGATTCACCCCGTCCTGTTTGATCGCCGCGGTGACCTGACGCAGCCGGTTCACCACTTTGCTTTCGATCTGCTTGATCATCTCGCGGTCGCGAAAATGCACCTTGCGGATGTACACCGAGCCGAGCTTGTAGCCCCACTCGTGTGACTTGGGTGAAACCTCGGCCCGCACCGTTTGACTCATGGAGTGCCGGCTGGTGAGCATCTGGTCCAATGGCATGTTGCTCAGGCAACGCACGGTTGAGTTGCTGACGTTGGCGGCCAAGGACCCGCGTGGGTCGGCGTTCTTGAACAGATAGGAAACCGGATCGCTTATGAACATCTCGTACCAGATGCCGATGCCCATGGGCGCACCCTCTTCGGAGTTGACCGGGTTACTGCGCAGGTATTCCTGATCCAGGCGCATGTCGAGCACGTAACGCTTGCCCAGCCAGCGCATCACCAGCGCTTTCCACCCGAGCCGGGTGATGAGGAAGTAGAGCCCCGGTTCGTCGATCGTGGCGACCACCTTACCGAACAGGACATAGACGTGGCATTTCCGTTCCTCGACGACGGTGTAAATGCCGAACACCTGCACCACACCCAGCAGCGCCGGGACCAGCGTGAGACAGACTACGAACGTGACCACGGCAGCGATGAGGAAGCTCATGGCTTCACCTCCAAGAATACCTGATTGGCCTGATCGAACAGCGCCAGCTTCACGTTCCGCACGTAGGCCGGCAGCACGCCCGACCCGCTTTGTTTCAAATCGGTCAACTGATCCGCCAAGCGTTCCAGCGGTTCGGTTTCCGCCTGCGCCTTGAGGGTTTCGATCTCCACCGCGCGCCTCGACTGCACGATCTTCTGATCGGCCGCCGCTTGTGCGAGGCTGATCTCGGACGACACTTGGTTGTGCGCGGTGTTGATGGCGGCCAGCGCCGATTCGACTTCGGCGGGTGGATCAATGCCCGTGATCAATGTCGCGTCCAGCACCATTCCGTAGCGCGCGGCGGAGGTGCGGCATTCGTGGTCCATGTGCTCGTTCAGGTCGCGCAGGTTCTTGCGGAGGTCGTTGATCGAAATGCCGTGCGCGGCGGCAGCGTCCAAGTCCGCGCCGGGCTCGCCCGGACGCTTGGGCGCTTCAAAGTTCGAGATGCGCTCGCGCAGCACGGAGACGAAGTAACCCATGACGTGCGCGAATGGATTCTTCACGCCAAACAGGTAGGCGTAGAGGTTGCGCTCGGAAACGCGATAGCGGATCTGCCCAGTCAGGCCGGTGTTGAGCTGGTCCTTCGTTACTGCTTCCAGAATGGTGCCATCCTGGTTGGCTTCCGGGTTGTCCGGATCGAACGCCATGTTCACGGTTTGCGTGGCGACCGACACCTTGTATACCTGCTCCCACGGCCATTTGAAGTACGGTCCACCGGGCGGGATCACTCGCAGCTGCGGCCAGGCGTAGCGCTTGCGCTCATCCTCGTCGAGGCCGTCCGAGATGGGATCGTTCAATGTGGTCGTATTGTCAGCGAGACGTTGGGCGCGGCCAAAGCTCGTCTTCACGGCCCGTTCGTTCTGGTTAACGGTGTACAGCCCGGCGAGCAGGTAGCGCACGAGAAACCAGGCGGTGAATCCGCAGAGGCAGCCAAGCAGTATCATCATAGTCGAGGGTCCTTTCCGCGACACTCCATAGCTGCATCTTCACTTCCCGCCAAGGAGAATCTGCGGCGTAACCAAAATGTCGCACTGGCGTCCGCGCCGACGAGGCGACGACATCCCACCGTCACTACGGGGCGATCTGCACACGATAGAACTCCCGTTCGGTCGCCGGAGTGTTGGTCCAAGAGGTGAGAGTCCCGGCGGAGGGCAGGTTTGACCCGACGACGCTGAACGCAGTCTCAGGGGACGCTGCAGTCAGGACGTGATACTTAAGGTGCGGCGCGCTCTGCCATTGCAGCACCGAGCGCCCTCCAGGTACTGGGGTGATGGCTGAGAACTCGAAACGGTAACCCTCGAAGAGCTGCACGGTACCATCCACATTGCCCAAGAGCAGGTCCACCACGCCGTCGTCGTTCCAATCCGCCAAGTCGAGCCGCATCCGGCCGCTGGTGTAGATCGCGGTCAAACCGCTGACCGTGGGGGATTGAATCGCCACCGGCAACTGCAGGAGCGGCTCAGAATTGTCTCCCGTGTTTCGGCACCAATAGACGCCGGTGCTCGAACTGCCCACCAAATCTTTCAAGCCGTCGCCGTCCCAGTCGAAGACCCGCACGACCGCGCGCGAGTTCAACGAGAGCGGCGCGCCGCCTGCTTGGATTTGAACCGGCTCCACCAGCACGGGCAAACCGGCGGCGCTGGTGTTTCGATACCAGAACGCCGCGCCGCCGCCGGTGCCACTGAGCAGGTCCGGAAGTCCATCTTCGTCCCAGTCGTGAACGTACGGCGTGGCGCGGATGCCGACCGACAGAGTCGCGCCACCGGCGGTCAGCAACACCCCAGCAGCAAGCATCGGGCTGGCATCCGTGTTGGTGTTGGCGAAGAAATAGACCGTGCCATCCGAGCCTTTGCCAACAAGCAGGTCGCGCCGACCGTCGCGGTTGTAGTCGCACACCCAAGGTGCGGGCGCGCCGCAGCTTGAGCCCGCGACGACGATGTCCACACCGCCCGCTTGGAGGTTGTAGCTGTTCGTTAGCACCGGCTGGGCATCCGTGCCGACGTTCAGGAACACCGCGATCTTGTCCGCGTAGCGGTAGCCCACCAGCAAGTCTTTTCGCCCGTCGCCATTCCAATCGGTGACGCAGGGAATGGCCCAGTCGCCCACATCCATCACCGTCGTTCCGGCGTAGAGGTTGGTCGCCGGTCGCAGTTGGACAGGGTCGGCTCGCAGAGTGGGCAGCGACAAGAACGCGGCCCCACAAAAGATGGCAATGATGAACTGACGCCTTGCGCCCGTCCCACCTGAAGATTCATTTCGCATGGTCGGCTCCTGATGCTGGTACCGCCGGTTGAGGCGAGGGTCTGCCGAGCCAGCCGGTTCGTCAAGCGTGCAACCTCGCGTGAAACCTTGCCCTCAAATCCCCGCCATCACCTTCGCCGCCGCCTTGACCGTCGTTTCGATGTCCGCCTCACTGTGTGCCATAGAGAAGAAGCCAGCCTCGAACTGCGAGGGAGCGAGATACACGCCCGCGTCGAGCATGCCGTGGAAGAAGCGCTTGAAGCGCTCGCGGTCGGACTTCATCGCGTCGGCGAGATTCCAGACCGGTTCGCTGGTGAAGTAGCCGCAGAACATCGAGCCGCAACGGTTGAAGGTCACGGGCACGCCAGCGGCCCTAGCGGCGTCGCGCATCCCGGCTTCGAGCACGGCGCCGAGCTGTTCCAGGCGTTCGTAACTCTTGCCCGAAATCAATTCTTCCAAGTTGGCAATCCCCGTCGCCATCGCCAGCGGATTGCCACTCAGCGTGCCGGCTTGATACACCGGTCCGAGTGGCGCGAGGTAATCCATGATGTCTGCCCGCCCGCCAAACGCGCCGACCGGCAAGCCGCCACCGATGATCTTGCCGAACGTTGAGAGGTCTGGCGTAATGCCAAAGCGTTCCTGCGCGCCGCCGGGCGCGAGGCGAAAGCCCGTCATCACTTCGTCGAAAATGAGTAGCGCGCCGTTGGCCGTCGTGATCTCGCGCAGAAACTCCAGCCAGCCGGGCTTGGGCACGAACAGACCGGCGTTGCCCGCCACGGGCTCGACGATGATGCACGCGATCTCGTTCTGGTTCGCGGCGAAGGTGGCTTTGAGCGGTTCGGTTTCGTTGTAGGGCAACACCAGCGTGTGCTTCGCGAAATCCGCCGGCACGCCGGCGCTGTCCGGATGACCGAAGGTGAGCGCGCCACTGCCGGCTTTGACCAGCAAGGAATCACCGTGACCATGATAGCAGCCGTCGAACTTGATGATCTTGTCGCGCTTCGTAAAACCGCGCGCCAAGCGGATGGCGCTCATGCAGGCTTCCGTGCCGGAGTTGGTCATCCGCACCTTTTGCACGCTGGGCACGAGCTGGCAAATCAGCTTCGCCATCGTGAGCTCGGCGGGATTCGGGATGCCGAAGCTGGTGCCGTTGTCCGCGGCGGCTTTGACGGCGGCGATGACCTTCGGATGCGCGTGGCCGAGGATGGCTGGTCCCCACGTGCCGACGTAGTCGATGTATTCGTTCCCATCCACATCCCAGATACGGCAACCGCTGGCCTTGTTAACGAAAAACGGCTTGCCACCCACGGCGCGGAAGGCGCGCACGGGCGAGTTCACGCCGCCAGGGATGTAGTTCAGCGCTTCGGCAAAAAGGGCTTCAGACTTCGCTCGCGAGATCATGTTGCGAAGTTAGCAACGTGCCGCCGGGGACACAAAGCGGATTCGTGCTCATACCCGCGGTGCTTGAGCCGGGTTCGGCGTTCCGGGGATTGCGAAAGTGGCGGGAAGGCAGGAAACGAAAAACCCCTCCCAGTTTTCCCGAGAGGGGTTTCGAAGTTCAAGCTCGACTAGAACTTGTAGATGATGTTGCCGGCCAGCATGACGGCATTTTTCCGGCTTCCGTCGTCGGAGGAGAAGTACTCGCCTTCGTCAGCAATATCCCAGCGGACTTCGAGACGGCTGATGACATTCTTCCACAGGTCGTACTGCACCGTGCCGGTGAGCGCCCAGGCTTGAACGTTGTCTTTTCCGTTGAGGCTGAAATTAGGCAACGTGCCCAACTCGCCACGAGCGTGGAGACTCAGCTTCTCGCTAGCTTGGTAGGAAGCATAGACCGCGGCAGCCCAGGCATCGCCCACGACGGCGTTCCCGCTATCGCTGTGGTAGTCCAGCACATCCCAAGCGGCACCCACCTTGAAGCCTTCAATGGGCGTGTTGACCGTGCTGCCCACGTACCAACTGGTCTGGTTTCCGTAACGCGTGATGTTGCCGAATGAGTCGGCTGCGAGAGACGAGCTAAAGCCGTTTACTACGCCGGCATACAGGGTCGAACCCGCGAGGAAGCCCCAGCTTTCCGGAGCTGTCAACGCTACGGAACCCATGTAGCTCTTGAAGGATTCAGCTTTTGTCGGGAATGCCCGGTCGTTGATGGACGGCCCGATCGTATTCGCGACGCCAAACGATGCGCTGAAGCAGTCGCAGAAGCGATAGCTCGCCAGCACGCCCGTGTGGGTTTGCGGTTCGATGCTGAAGCCGTAGGACCTCGTGTAGTTCGGGTTGTTGCCCGATTCCAGCGATTCGTAGCCGATGATCGTGTCGAACACGCCGACCTTGAAGTCGAGCCCGTTGCCAACCGGTGCGCGCAGGGCCACGTAGGCTTGGCGGATGGCAAAGTCATTGTTCTCGTATCCGACATCGCCGGAGAACGGGCTGCCGGTGGCCAGCATGCTGGCATCTGGCCCGGCCCACAGGTCCACCTTGTAGCCCGCAGCCCATTCCGACTCGTCCAAGGCCTTGGCGATGGAGATCTGAACCACGTTCAGATTGAATCCGTCGGCCTTGCCATCGCTAAAAGAGTAGAAGCGTTGGTCCGTTCCCGTCCCAAAGTTCCATTGGGCCGAGGTGTCCACATAACCGCTGATCGTCGTGGCAGACAACGCGGTCATCAGCGGGACCGCGCTTTCCTCGGCTTGCGCGGCTGAGGCGAGACTGATCACGCCCACCGCCGCCAACCCTAACGTCCATTGATTAAACTTCATTTGGTTCCTCCGTACTTGGTTGGTTTCATTGCGCACCCGCGCAACATTTAATCAAGGCGAAAACCCTTCGCCCCGGCACCAACATGGTGCATCGGCTGAAATCATTAGTGGAACCGCCCTGCAATGACAACTAGTTTTTCCAAGGCCTCCGCCGCCTCTGACCGTCTCCGTCCCCGTTTGCATCATCGCGATTCCCCCCTTCGGTGGCATGTTTCCCGCGGACCGCCGGCGGGTTCATTCGTGCCGCAGCGCCTCCACCGGGTCCATTTGTGCCGCACGCATGGCCGGGTAGATGCCGAATACGACCCCTACCAACGCCGAGATGCTGAAGGCCAGCAACGGCGACCAGAGCGTGATGATCGTCTTCATGCCCGCTGTCCAAGTGACGATGAACGGGATGGCCACTCCCAACAGCACGCCCATGATCCCGCCCGCACCGCTCAGGAGCACCGTCTCGACTAGGAATTGCAGGATGATGTCGCGTCGGCGCGCGCCCAAGGCCCGGCGGATGCCGATCTCTCGCGTCCGTTCGGTGACACTCGCCAGCATGATGTTCATGATGCCGATGCCGCCCACCAGCAGCGAGATGGCGGCAATGGAGCCCAGCACGATGTTGAAGATGCGCTTGGTGTGCTCGGCTTGCTTCAACATCTCCAGCGGCACGTCAATCGCGTAATCCTTCTTCTTGTGGCCATACTCCAGAAGGCGCTGGATCGCTTCCGACACGCTCATCACCCGGTCCAGATTGTCCACCTTCACGGTCACCTCATGGAATTGCACGCGCTCCGCCTCGAAGCTGCCGGCGCGGCGGCGCATCAGCAAATCACTGTAGCGCAGCCGGGCCGTCTCCAGCGGAATGAACACGCGACCGGTCGGGCCTCGGCTCTTGTCCGCCGTGGCTTCGTCCTTCGCGGTTCGGCTGCGAGGCTCCATCACCCCAATGACTTGATAGTAGTTGCCGCCCACGCGGATGTGCTGGCCCAGCGGGGTTTCCAGCGGGAACAGCGCGGGCACCATTTCGGCGCTCAGCACGCACACACTGGCCCGCCCTTCCATGTCGGTGTCGGTGAAGAAGCGGCCCGCGGCAACGTGGTGGTTGCGCATCTCCGGATACCACGGCACGGTGCCGACCAACTCGCAATCCACGCGCCGGCTGATGTGCCAGGCGTACTCGCGGATCAGCCGGGCCGGGAGCACGACCGTCACGCCGGGAATCGTGGCCCGGATGCGTTTCACGTCGGTGTAAGTGAGGCCGTACTGGAGGACGCGACTCTGACTGTCGCGGTCGCTGACCTTCTGTTCCTCGGGCGGCTTGACGCTGCGGAGGATAATGTTCTGGCTGCCGAGGTTCTTGATCTGCTCCTGCGCCTCGTAACTCGCGCCCTCGCCGATGGCCAGCATCGCAATGACCGAGCAAACGCCGAACACGATGCCCAGCACCGTGAGCAGCGACCGCAGCCGGTGCAGCCACAGGCTCTTGAAACCCAGCCGGACGGAGCGGCGCAGTTGTGGGATGGAAAAGCCGCGGATCATGAGGGCAGGGGGCTGAAGTTGAATCGAGGCGGAGCGGTGGTGGCGAAATCCGAAACTCGAAATCCGAAATCCGAAGGAAATCCGAGGCCCGAAATCCGAAACAAGCCCACTGCGGTGACCAAACGGCTGAACTGGGCCGCGCGTCCGTCCCGGCGCGCAGCGCATGCGAATGCTCGGTAAAGTCCGTCCGCAACTTCCGCGGCTGAGGGCGGGGCTTTGTGCTGCGACCGGAGACCGGTCGCGGTCCGGCGTAGCGGCAGCTTGGCAAAGCGCCGCCATTCTTTTGCGGTCCAGTTAGCGACGTTCTCCCGAGACGCCGCTACGAAGCTTCCGCACATTCCACCCAGGCCGCTTCTCCGGGCTTCGAACTTCGAGCTTCCTTCGGGTTTCGAGTATCGAGTTTCGAGTTTCATCGCCTGACATCACTTTCAATCTCGCCATCGCGCAGGCGGATGGTGCGATGCGACCGCTGGCCGACGCCAGGATCGTGCGTAACCATGATGAGGGTCTTGCCTTGGGCGTTCAGATCGTCGAACAGGCGCAGGATTTCGGCGCCGGACGCCGAGTCCAGGTTGCCGGTCGGTTCGTCGGCGAGGATGACGAGCGGGTCGTTAACCAGCGCGCGGGCGATGGCGACGCGTTGCTGCTGGCCGCCGGACAGCTCGAACGGCTTGTGCTCCAGCCGCGCGGACAAGCCGACGCGTTCGGCCAGCTTGCTCGCGATCGCGCGGCTCTCTTCCTCGGGCCGGCCCTGGTAATAGAGCGGGATCTCGATGTTCTCCACCACGGTGAGCTGCTGGATGAGGTTGTAAGATTGGAAAACGAACCCCAGCCGCGCGCCGCGCACCGCCGAGAGCGCGTCGTCTTCCATTTGAGAAACGTCCGCGTCGCCGAGCAGGTAGCGGCCGGACGTAGGGCGATCCAGGCAGCCGAGGAGGTTGAGCAAGGTGGATTTGCCGCAGCCGGACGGGCCCATGATGCTGATGTATTCGCCCGCCGCGATGCCGAAGCTCACCCCGCGCAACGCCTCCACCGTCACCAGCCCCATCTGGTAATGCTTCCGGACGTTGTCGAATTGGACGATGGAGGTAGGCATGTCGTCAGTCTTCAAACTGAGCCTGGCTTAGTCTTGAAGGTTCATGGTGTTGCGTGTCCCCTACAGCCAGCGACACGCGTTGGTTACGCGATTTCCTCATTTCAGTAAGGAATAGTGCGGAGCGTAGCTCCAAGTCAGGGTCAAGTTCGTCGCAACTATGATTGTTACACGGTAGCCCGCGTTTGGCTCGATGTAGGCATCAATGTCCGATTCAATTCTCTTGCCGCTGGCGCTGAAGCCAACGTGCAACCCAGATTCGCCCGCGGGATGGACTGTCAGTTTGCACTTCGCATCGGGAGCAATTCGTGAGAATCGGTTCGTGAATCCGTTGCCAGACACGACGATGTCAGACAGCTCAAAGGAGGACTCGTTGAGGATCGTGACCAAAGGACGCCGTGTACAGCCCACCAGAAGCACCAAGACCGAAACGCTGACAGATGGAATGTAAATACCACGTAGGAGTCGCCTAACGCAGAGGCGCTGAGAACGCGGAGTAACGCGGAGAAAAGTCTTCTCTGCGAACCTCTGCGGTCTCCGCGTCTCTGCGTTGGGAAATTCGCCCGGCGCCTGCCCATCTCGGTAACCGCTGCCTCGTAGCGCAGACTTGCAGTCTGCCGTATCGCCGATTTGAAATCGGCAGGGCGTGGACAAACCCGAGGGCCGCAGAACTTCGCGGCGTCCGCAGAATGCAATTCTGCGATACAGCAGATTGAAAATCTGCGCTACGGTCACCCCGCGCAACGCCCCCACCGTCACCAACCCCATCTGAGAGTGCTTTCGGACATTGTCGAATTGAACGATGGAGGGGGGCATGGTTTCAACTTGGGGCATCGATAGACCTTGTTGGTTTCCAAGGCCAAGGACGGTTCGCACAAGAATCCCAAGCCTCATGGGGCGCGACATGCGGCACTTCGATCCAAGAGACAGGCGAGGAGTAATGGATTTCATCAATCCGCAAGTCAGATCGAGTTACGTTCCCGCACTCGTGAAGATATGCCATGACTGCTCTTGGTTCGTTACCCTTGACCCACTGCTCCTTCATTGCACGCTGCAGATCGGTCTCGAATTCCGACCACCCTTTCATGCCTGCTCGACTGGAAATCACCTCGCCAAAACTCACAAATCGATCCCACCGTTCGACGAGCCAACTAGGGGGAATGAAGTTGTAATGAATCGCAGTAAAATGGGTAAGTGATCCCATAGGTTGGATTTCCCTCGTGTTTAACAGTCGAACCAGCTCTGGGTGCCATCCGGCCCGATGAAACCCACCGTCTTCCCTGCCTTCGGCGCAGCCGCGGGTGTGGAGGTGGGCGCGGGTTTACTGGCCGGCTCACTTGGCTTTTCCCCCGCCGGCTTGATCTCGCGGCCGTTGTCCTGTTCCGTGCCGTCGGGCGGGCGGAGCAGGACTTTCTCGCCTTCCTTCAAGCCCTTCTTGATCTCGATGAACTCGTCGGTGAACTCGCCGATCTCGACCTCGCGCCGCTCGGGTTTCAGCCCGCCGGTTACGTAGCAAACCTGCTTGCCTTCGTTGAGTGACACTGCTTGCACCGGGATGTGGACCACGTCCGGTAACTTGTTCACCAGGATTTCCACCTTGGCGCTCATGCCGGGCTTCACCCAGTCGTGCGTGCCGTCAATGGCGATGGTTACGCCATAGACCTTCAGGTCCGGGTTCATCCAACGGTTCTGCGAATCGGGCAGCACGCCAACCTTTGTCACTTCGCCTTCCAGGACCTTGTCCGGAAAGGCGTCCACCGTGATGCGGGCCTTCTGGCCTTTCTGGACCTTCTTGATGTAGGTCTCGTGGATTTTGACCTTCACCGACATGCGGGTCATGTCCGGGATGGTAATGATGGCCTGGCGCTCGCGCACGGTCGCACCCTCGCGCACCCTCTCCTCGCCGCCGTAGTAGAACTCCTCGTCGCGCCCGCCGCCATAGACCACCAGGCCGGGCTTCTTCGCCGCGATGATGCATTTCTCCTGCTGCTCATTCAGGTCTTTGCGCTGGCGCGACTGGACCTGGTACTGTCCCTGCGCCGACCGCAACCGCGCATCTGCCTGCGCGAGCTTGGAGATCGCCAGCCGGCGGGTCTTGTCCATCTCGCGCACGGCGTCCAAGTATTTCGAGAGCGATTCCTCGGCGGACTTGGCGAAGTCGTATTTGAGGAACAGGGTGCGGGCCGTCTCGGCGGTCTGGACTTTGAGCCGGCTGTTGTCATTGGCGAGTTCATCGCGCTGGAGATCGTTCTTCGTCACAAAACCCTTGTCGAACAGCCGCCGCGTGCCTTCGAGCGTGGAGGTGGACTGGCCCAATTCCTTTTGCGCGACCTGGAGGTCGTCATCAAACTTGCGCAGCTTCTGCTTGGCCTCGCCGTCGCCGAGCACATTCGGATCGGCGTATTTCATGAAATCAATCGCGCTGGGGGACGGCAACTGGAAGCTGGCTTCGCGCGGCTCGGCGGCAGCACTGGCGGATTCGGAAGGCGGCGCGACGGGAGCCGGGCCGGCTTCGCCTCTGCCAACCGGACCGCCGGACCGGACGACTGTGCGGGCCTGGCGTGCGGCATCGCCCGATGACGCCTTCGCCTGCATGGCTGCCGCCAGCGCCTTGGCCTGTTCTGGCGTGAGTTGGGGGAGCGTGCCGGGGGCGATCGGCGCAGCGGGCGGCTTGTTCGACCGTCCGTTACCCTGAGCTTCGCTCGCGGGAGAAGCCAGGTTCGGCGCCTCGACGCTGTTGGTGCTGGCCTCGGCGATCAGCTTCTCCAGCCCCAGCTCCTTCACGATCTCGTCCGTGGCGGCGGCGCCGAGGAACTTGTCGAAATCCATCCGCGCGAACCGGAGTTTCTGCTCGGCGGCCTTGATGTCGCTCTGGTTCTGGTTCAACTGGATTTCGTAGTTCTGCTGAGACTCAGTGAGATTGGCCAGGGCGGATTGGTACTGGATTTCCTGCTGGGCGATCTGCTTTTCCAGCTCCGAGGAATCCAGTTCCACCAGCACCTTGTTGGTCTTCACGTCGTCGTCGGTGACGAGGTAGCCTTCCTCGACGATTTTCAGAATCTTCGTGCCCTGGTAACCAACGCGGACTTCGCATTTGATCTCTTGCGATTCGAGGGCCTGGAGACTGCCGCCTTCGAGGACGGTGATTTCGAGCGGGCCACGCTTGGCGATAAACGTGGGGATGTTGCTGGCGCCGGCCGCGCCGCGTTGCCAGACAAACCAGCCGCCGGCGACCACGATGGCCAGCGCCACCGCCAGCCGCCAGCGTGGTTGCCGCCGAATGAAGCCGATGAGATTACCGAGCTTTTGCATTTTGGGATTCCGTTGGGCGAAGGCAAATCGCCGCGAGGTCTTGGAGTGCGGCGGCCCTCCGCCGCTTTGGGAATTGTGCGACTCCGAAAGCGCCAGAGGGCTGGCGCAGTCCAAGACGCTGGCGCGCCAAAGCTGACCGATTGGAGTTCAGCATGCGGGAGTTCATTGCGCGGGAAGGCCGGCGGGATTGCGGTCTTTGGCGGGCGGGACTGGTTGGAACACCGGTCCTGGCTGGGCTTCCGTAGGTGGGTGGTCCGGACTCTGGCTGGCTGGTTGGGACACCGAACGGGTGTCTTTGACTTCCTCCCATTGCCCGTTGTCCTTGATGTAGAGAATGCCCATGTTGTTCCAGAACTGGAGGCGGGCGATGGTGTGGGCCACGAGCGCCTGGGTGCGCTGGTTCTTGGAGTTCACCAGATCGTTCTGGGCGTCCACTTGGTCCTGCGCCTTGGCGCGGCCCAGTTCCGCCAGGAGGTTTTGCTCCTCAACGCGCCGCTCGGCGAGGTTCAGGCCGATTTCGCTGATCTCGTAATTCCGCTTCGCCTGTTCGAGCGTGCGCCAACTGTCGCGGACCTGGAGCTTGATTTCGTCCTCTTGCTGCGCGACGACGCGAACGGAGCGGTCGCGCGCGATCAGGGCGGTCCGGTAGGTGTTCATTTCGGCGGTGCGATCAAGGCCGGGGTCCACATTCAGACCGGCGCTGTAACGGTAGCGATCGAAGTCCAGTTTCGGAAAGCCCGAGTTGTCGTCCGGGTTGCTGTTCACCGCAACCGATGAAGTGAAGTCCACCCGGGGCTTGAGCATATTCACGGCAACCTTCACCTTGCGGTCGGCATCTTCGAGTTCCTCCTTGGTGTTCTGGTAATCCAGTCGGGCGGCGAGCGCGACTTTGATGGAATTCTCGACGCTGATTTCCGGGTGGCGAATCTGGAGCGCCTCCAATTCGGCGTCGTCCAGCACGATGTTTTCGTCCACGGTCAGGCCGAGCAAGAGTTTGAAATTGTCGAGCGCCTGCTTGTAGCTGCGGATGCTGTTGATCCAGGCGCTCTCGGAGGAGAGTTCCTGTTGCGCCAGACGGCCCAGGTTCGACTGCGTCTCCCGCCCTTCCTCGGCCAGCGCGCGGGTGCGCTCGGCGTTCTTGCGGGAGCTCTGCAAGTCGAGAAAGCTGTTGCGGGCCCGGTCCCGATCGCCGAGCACGCCGTAGTAGCTGGAGGCGACCAGTACGCTGAACTCGCGGCGGTAGCGCACGAAATCCCGCAGGTCATAGATCATCTGTCGCTCGGCTTGGGTGAGCGCCTCCTTCTGCTGCTTGAAGCCGGCGTCGCGCAGCAAGGGGCTGACAAATGTGGCGCTGAGCTGCGACGAAGTCGTCACCCGCGGGTCGCCGGTGACGAAGCGCATGAAATCTGCGGTGAAGGCTGTGGTCAGTCGACCCACGCCGGCAATGAGCCAACTGGCGCTGATTTCGCCCCCGGCGTTGACGTGCTGCTGCTCGACGAGATTGTCGCTCACGACGGGCTTCAACTCGCCGGTGGCGGCGTCAATCTCGTAGCTTACGGTTTGCTCGGTCTGGCCGTTGAAGCTGCCGTTGCCGCTGGCGGAGAAGATGGGGGTGAAGTTGTGGCGGGTGAGCGTGAGCGAGAGAGCCGCGAGGTAGAGCTGTTCCTTGCGATTCTGGTAGGCGCGGCTGTGTCGGATCGCGAGGAGCAGCGCATCTTCCAGCCGCAACTGGCGCGCGCCCCGTTCGGATTCCCCGTATGGCCCGAGGAACTCCTGCACGTTCGTGGCCAGCGGCAGGCTGGCGAGGGAAATGACGTTGGTACGCTCGATGGTGAACTGGCGGTCCATGTTCGGCACGGCGGGTGACTTTTCCCGCACCACCCCGTACGCAGCTTTGTCCGCCGACTTGCGATAGTGGTTGGCCGTACAGCCGGCCAGGGCCAGGATCAAAGCAAGACTGCCCAGCCATCTCCACCCCGTTGAAATGTATCCGCGCGACTCCAATGTGTTAGTGGACCGGTGGCCGGCCCGTTTCATTCAATTTTTACCGCGCCCGCTGCCTCTTTCTTGTGGGCCACCTCGCCGTCCAACGAGTTTCAAACCCGCGGACTCGCGATGGTTGCGCCCGCCTGAAACAGCGGTCTCGGGTCATTGGACCGTGCCCGCCCCGTCCCGTCACGCCGAAAAGCCGCGACTCGCAAGTCGTCGTCTTTTCTCGGTCCGGCCCGGCAACACTCGAATTTTTGTTCGCCGCGGGCGTCCGATGGCTACTAAACTCTGTCCCATCGGAAACATGAGCAGTGAATGGATGATTGAGGTGGCGAACCTGACCAAGCGTTATGCGGGTCGGGCCGCCGTCTCAGATATTTCCTTCCAGGTCGCCCGTGGGGAGATCGTGGGATTGCTGGGCCCGAACGGGGCGGGCAAGAGCACCACCATGCGCATCCTGTCCTGCTTCATGCCGGCCACGTCTGGCACGGTGCGGGTGGCGGGCTACGATGTCTTCGAGCAATCGCTGGAGGTGCGGCGGCGCATCGGGTTCATGCCCGAGAACAACCCGCTGCATCCGGAGATGCGGGTGCGCGAGTACTTGAAGTTCCGGGCGCGGCTGAAGGGGCTCGGCATTGGCCGCTCGCGCGAACGGGTGGATGTGGTGATGGAACAGTGTGGGATTACCGACGTGAGCCGCCGCATCATCGGCCACCTCTCCAAAGGCTATCGCCAGCGGGTCGGCTTAGCCGATGCCTTGGTGCATGAGCCGGACCTGATCATTCTCGATGAGCCGACGATCGGGCTGGATCCGCACCAAATCCGCGCGGTGCGGCAATTGATCAAAAGCCTCGCCACGTCGCACACGGTTCTGCTCTCGACGCACATCCTCCCCGAGGCGGAGATGACCTGCAACCGGATGCTCATCCTGTACGAGGGGCGGGTTCTCGCCACCGGGACGCCGGAGAATCTCCAGCGCGTGATGAGCAGCACCAGCCAGATCATTGCCGAGATTGCGGCGCCGGAGGCGGCGCTGCGCGAGGTGTGGGCGCAAACGGCGGAGGTCGAGCAATACGACGTGTCGGCCGCAGAAGGGGAGTATTTCCGGTGTGCGCTGACGCCGCGTGACGGGGCGGACTTGCGCGGCTTGGTCTTCAGCATTGCCAAGGACCGCGGCTGGGCGCTGCGCGAGTTGACCCGCAACCGCCACTCGCTGGAGGACATCTACGTGCAGGTCACCCGAACCGATGAGGAGGAAGGCTGATGCGCGTCTATTTCACGCTCATGCGGCGGGAACTCAGCGCGTACTTCGCCTCGATGACGGGCTACGTGGTCATTGCGGCGACGGCGTTTCTCGTCGGCATGAGCTTCGTGGACCTCATCCGGTCGGTGCAGTCCACGCCGATGCCCATGCACGTGACGGAGGTGTTCTACCAGACACCGTACTTCTGGATGATCCTGGTTTTGACCGCGCCGGTGGTCACGATGCGGTTGTTTGCGCAAGAGAAGTTCTCCGGGACGTTCGAAACGCTGATGACCACGCCGGTGCGGGAGATGGAGCTGGTGCTGGCCAAGTTCAGTGCCGCGCTCGCGTTCTACTTGCTGATGTGGTTGCCGCTGCTGGGCTGCATCCTCGTGATCCGCCGGTTTGCCGGCGAGGCTCCGGGCATGAATTGGGCGGTGATCGGCACGACGTACCTGGGCATCCTGCTGCTGGGCTGCCTGTTCATCTCGATGGGCTGCTTTGCCTCCGCCCTGACACGCACGCAAACAGTCGCCGCCATGTTGACGCTGCTGTTCGGGGTCAGTCTGTTCCTGGTCAGTTTTCTGGCGCGTCAGGTGCCGGAAGTCACGACCTGGCAGGGCGCGGCGCTTTCGCACTTCACCTTGCTGGAGCACTTGCAGGACTTCACCCGCGGCGTGGTGGATGTTCGGCCGGTCGTTTTCTACCTCAGCCTGACGACGCTTTTCCTCTACCTGACCTTGCGTGTGCTGGAGAGCCGGCGCTGGAAATAGCATGAGCACCGAACGCGCATCCAAACCCAGCTTCTCGGCCGGTCGCCGGCTGAACGGCGCGGTGCATGCCGTCCTCGGCACACTGGCGGTGGTGGCCTTGGTGGTGATGGCCAATTACCTCGCAGGCCGACACTCGTTCCGGTGGTTCGTCAGTTCAGAATCCGCGTTGCGCCTCGCTCCTCAGACCCTCAGCCTGTTGAAGACCCTCACGAATGACGTCAAGGTCATTGTGTTTTACGATCGGGATGAGACCTCCTTCAAGACAGTGGACAGCCTGCTACGCGAGTATGAGCTCGCGAATCCCCATATCAAGAAGACCGTGGTGGATTACATCCGCGACGCCGGCCTCCCGCAACAGGTGGCGACCCAATACAACCTCACGACAAACAAGAACGTCGTCATCTTCGATTGTGAAGGGCGGTCGTTTTGGGTGCCCGGCACTGGTCTGACGCAGTTCAAGCGCGAGTTGGTGGCCCAAGGGGAGAAGCCAGAATTCGAGGATCGGCCGGTGGCCTTCCACGGACAGAGGGCATTCACGTTCGCACTATTGGCGGTCATGAATCCGAAGCCGCTCCAGGCGTTCTTTCTCACCGGCCACGACGAGCACCCGCCGGAGGACGACAAAACTCGGTACGGATATCGCAAGTTTGCCGAGCTGCTGGCGCAGAACCGGTTTGAAGTCTTGCTCTTGCCGCTGACCGGCACGAACACGGTTCCTGGCGACTGCAGCCTACTCGTGGTCGCCGGCCCGCGGAAAGCCATTCCGCCCACCGAGTTGGAGAAGATTGACCAGTATCTGAAACAAGGCGGGCGATTGTTGGCGTTGTTCAACAGCTTGGTTGAAGACCGCTCCTGCGGCTTAGAAAGCGTGCTGAGCCAGTGGGGCGTGCAGGTTGGGACCAATGCCGTCATGGATCTGCCGCATTCGACGAAAGGTACCGGCGGAAGGGACTTGATCGTGTCGGACCTGTCGAGCCATCCCGCGGTGGCGCCGCTCCGCCATGCCGCGCCACCCTTGCCGCTGCACCTTATCTTGCCTCGTTCGGTGGCACGACTCCCAGCGGCGCTGCAAAGTGCTGATGCGCCAACCGTCGAGGAAATCGCCCGCGCCAGTAAGACCAGCGCGTTTTACAGCCGCGACGATCAGGACAAACAACCGGTCCGCCCCTCGTTGCCGCTCGCGGTGGCCGTGGAGAAGGGCGCCGTGAAAGGCGTGGTCACGGAACGGGGCACGACGCGGATGATCGTGGTGGGCGATTCCTTCTTCCTCGCCAACGAAATGATCGAGTCGGCTGGCAACCGCAGCTTTGCCGCGCTGGCGGTGAACTGGCTGCTGGACCGCACCCAACTCCTGCAGCTTGAGCCCCAACCGGTGACCGAATTCCGGCTCGTGCTGAGCCGGTCACAACTCCAGACCGTGCAATGGCTGCTCCTGGGCGGGATTCCCGGCGGTGTGTTGTTGTTCGGAGGGCTGGTCTGGTTGCGGCGTCGTCGTTGAATCCGCTGCACCGCATGACCTCGCGCAACACATGGCTGTGGGTCACGCTGGCGCTGGGGCTGGCGGCGTTCATTTTCTTCTTCGAACGCCACTGGGTGGAGCCGATGACCGGTCCCCCATTGGTTCTGCCCGGTTTGAAGCCCGATGCCGTCACAAGTGTGCAGATACGGCAGTCCGACATCCGGGCGGACCGGACCAATGGCGGATGGCAGTTGCTGCGGCCGCTTTCCTATCCGGCACATGGCGGGGCCATTGAAGCCCTGCTCACGAACCTGGCCCAGCTTCGCGCCCAAACGCACATCTCGGGCGCCGCTCTGCGGCAGCACACCAACGCGGATGCCGAGTTCGGGTTGGATCTACCCCAGGCCTCGCTTCTCATTCAGGAGGCTAGCAATCGTCATCAGGTGCTCATCGGCTCGCGCACCCCACCCGGCGACCAGGTGTTTTTGCAGGTGGTGGGCACGGAAGGCTTGTATGTGGTGGATGCAGAGCTGCTGAAGTGGGTGCCCCGATCCACCAATGAGTGGCGTGACACCGCGTTCGTGAACCTGCGCAATCTCGCCTTCGATCGTATCGTCGTTACGAACAGCGGCGCGGCCTTTGAACTCCAGCGCGATAGTGCGCGGAAGGGGTGGCGGCTGGCGCCGATGGGTGTGCGCGCTGACGCCAGCAGGATTGAGGATGCCGTGCGCGCGCTGGAGGGGTTGCGCGTGACGCAGTTTGTGACCGACGAGCCACGGGCCGATGGTGAAGGCTTTGGCCTGCAGCCTCCCAGCGTGGCGCTACAATTCGCCCACGGCAGCAACACCGTGCTGTACCTGGCGTTCGGCAAGAATCCCACCAACACCACGAACCAGGTTTTCGCGCGCCGGCTGGACTTTCCCGCGGTCGTCACGGTCGGACGCGATCCACTCGCCCCGTGGCTGGTGGCGCCAGGCGAGTTTCGCGACCGACATCTGCTCAACCTGTATGAACCCGTGGAGACGATCGAAGTGCGAGGCGGGGAAGCGTTCACAGTGGAACGACAGGCGACGGGCTCCTGGCGATTGCAGCCTCAGGACCTGCCGGCAGACACGGAGTTGGTGGGAGATTTGATCACCAATCTCACAACGCTGCGCGCGAGCGACTTTTTTAAAGACGTGGTGATCCCGCAAAACCTGACCAACTACGGCCTCACGAGCCCGGCACGTCAATTCATCCTCAGGGCCGCGCCGGGCAGGGGAGGTGCCACCAATCTAGTTCTGGGCCAACTCGACATCGGCGACACCCAAGGCGAAAAGACTTATGTGCGGCGGCTGGATGAGGATGCGGTGTACATGGTCAAGGCGGCGGATCTCCAGGCATTGCCCACCGCTGCTTTCCAATTGCGGGAGCGGCGAATCTGGAATCAGAGCGAGGAACAGGTCGCGCGGGTGGTCACGCGGCAGGGGGATAAGACCCGAGAACTGGTTCGAAACGGCACCAACTCGTGGTCGGTGGCCAGCGGTTCTCAAGGGCTCATCAACCCGTTCGCCGTGGAAGAAACCGTGCATCGGCTTGGTGAACTGCATGCAGTCGTTTGGGTGGCAGTGGGCGAGCAACATCTGGCGCGGCTGGGGTTTCAGCCTGATGATTTGGAAATCACGCTCGAATTGAAAACGGGCGACAAGCTCACGGTGCGGCTCGGTGGGGCATCACCTTCGCGATTGTCCTACGCCGCGACTTCGCTGGCCGGGCAGGTGTGGATCTTCGAATGTCCGCCCACGATCAGCGAACTGGCCCGCGCCTATCTCTCCCCGGTGGTGAACCGGCCTTGACCCGATATGCCGCCACGCTCTCCACGCACCTTTTGGCGGCTGTGTCGGATCTGGTTCCGGCACTTTCGTATCGGCGTATGGTTGGTGGTCCTCACCTTCGTGGGGGCGGGTTTGTATCTGAACCAGATTGGGCTGCCGGGCTTCATCAAGCGGCCGCTGCTGGAGCAACTGCGTCAACGCGGCGTGGCCCTGGAATTCACGCGGCTGCGGCTGCTGTGGTATCGGGGCATTGTCGCGGAGAATGTGCGGTTTGGGCTGGCGCAAGGCGATTCGAATCCGGGGTTCACGGCGCGGCAGGCTGAACTGAACCTGCGGTGGCGCGCCGCGTTGCGGGGGCAGTGGCAAGTGGAAAGCGTGGAGTTGAACGACGGTCGGTTCGAATGGCCCATCGGCGAGTCCAACGCCCCGCCCCGCGTTCTGGTCGTGGACGACATTCGCGCCCGCCTGCGGTTGCAGCCGGGCGACGAGTGGGCTCTCGAAGAATTCCAAGCCCATTTTGCCGGGGCTAATCTGTTCCTCGCGGGGGCGATTACCAACGCCTCGGCAATGCGCGATTGGCCTTTTCTTAGCTCGTCCGCGGGAACCAAAGCCCCAGCGATGCCGCCTCCCGAGCCGGGCACGGCCCGACGCCGGGTTCGCCAGTTTGTGGAGGCCCTCGAACGCATGTCGTTTGCGGCGCCGCCGGAACTCCGCCTGTTTCTGACCGGCGATGCGCGCGATCTGCAGAGTTTCACGATCCGGCTCACCTTTTCGGCGCCCGATGCAGTCACGCCCTGGGGTAAAGTCAACAGTGCCTTGCTTAACGCGCGGCTCTTTTCCGCCGCGACCGGTGGTGTTTCACGCGTCGAGGTGACGCTCGAAGCCAACGAAGCCCACACACCGTGGGCGGAAGCCCAGCGCCTGGCTTTGGAACTCAAGCTGGATACCGTTGCGGGGCGGACGAACCTGGTGGCTGGTGACTTGGTGGTCCGCTCGGCCAGCGCGCAAACCCGCTGGGCCACGGTGACGAACGCCGAGTTTACGACCGCCTGGGTCCATTCGCTCACCAACCCAATTCCGCTCTCTGGTCAAGGCAAGTTCCGGGCCGAGGTGGCTTCGACGCCGTGGGCCAACGGTCGGGATGCGGTGCTCGCGGTCACGCTCGCCGCCGCCACCAACGCCCCGCCGCTCCCGGCGGAGACGGTGTGGTGGACCAACCTCCAGCCGTATGCGCTCACGTGGAGGGCGGAAGTGAGCGACCTCAAGTCTGAGAGGCTCGTGGCCGAGAAGTTGGCCGTCGCCGGCAACTGGCAGTCGCCAAACCTCAGCATTACCAACCTCCACGCCGAACTGCACCGTGGCGCGCTGGACGCCCACGCGCAGTTGGAGGTCACGACCCGGGAAGTCCGGTTCGGCGCCGTGTCCAGCTTCGACGCCGGGGAGTTCTTCCCGCTCCTGCCCGAGAAGTCCCGGCGCGTGATGAGCAAGTACTCCTGGGCCGAGCCGCCGCGTGCGCATGGCGACGGATTCGTGGTGTTGCCCGCGTGGACGAACCGGCAGCCCGATTGGCGGGAGGAAGTCGCCCCGACGCTGAAGTTGGCGGCGGAATTCGCCGTCACCAACGGCGCCTATTTGAATCTGACGGCAGATTGGGCGCACTCTCATGTCACCTACACGAACATGGTCTGGCGATTCCCGGACCTGGAAGTTGGCCGGCCCGACGGTCGGCTCAGCCTGGTTCACCAGGCGAACGACCGGACGAAAGAATACTATTGGCGCATCCACAGCACGCTCGATCCTCGCGCCATCCGTCCGCTGCTGGGCACGAATGCGCAGCGCGGCTTCGACTTGTTCTCGTTCACCACGCCGCCGGTGATTGACGGCGAAGTGTGGGGGCGCTTTCACGCCTACGACCGTATCGGCTGCCGCGCGCGGGTCGCGGTCAGCAATGTGACCTTCAAAGGCACGAGCGTTTCTGCCTGCACCACCGCGTTGGCTTACACAAACCAGCTCCTGGAATTCTTCGAGCCGCGCATCTGGCGCGGCACCCAACACATGCGCGGCGACGGGGTGACCCTGAATTTCGCCACCCAGCGGTTGTATCTCACCAACGCCTCGGGCAACGACGATGCCATGATCGTGCTGCGGGCCATCGGACCGAAGACCGCCAGGGTGATTGAGCCTTACAAGTTCACGCAGCCACCGGTGGTTTGGTGTGAGGGCGCGATCCCGCTTCGCGGCAACACGGGCGCAGATTTTCGGGTCGAAGTGAAGGGAGGACCGTTTCAGTGGTGGAAGTTCAACGTGCCTCAAGTCTCCGGCACCGTGCTGTGGCGCGACCAGACCGTCACGCTGACGAACCTGACGGCTGGGTTTTACGGAGGATCGGCACAAGGCTGGGGCGTGTTTGACACCGCCGCGCCGTCGGGCACGGACTTCCAGTTCGCCGCGACGGTGGCCAACGTGAATACTCACAGTCTGATGAGCGATGTTCACTCCCCGACGAACCAGTTGGAAGGCACGCTCAACGGCACCCTCACGGTGACGCACGCCAATTCCGAGGACTGGCGCACTTGGAACGGTTACGGCGATTTCCAGCTCCGCGATGGGTTGATCTGGGCCATCCCGATCTTTGGCGTGTTGTCACCGATGCTGGATGGCGTTGCGCCAGGCCTGGGTCGCAGCCGCGTGTCTCAGGGCGAGGCGGGTTTTATCATCACCAACGGCGTCATTTTCTCGAAAGACTTCCAGATGCGCGCCCCGACCATGCGCCTGCAATACCAAGGGGTCGTGGACCTGGAGTGGAACGTGAATGCCACCGTGCGAGCGGAGCCCCTACGCGATACGTGGGTCGTGGGGCCGATCGTCAATCTCGCCCTCTGGCCCGTGAGCAAGATGTTCGAGTTCAAGGTCACCGGCAGCATCGGCCAGCCCAAGGCCGAGTTGCTCTACATCCCGAAGTTGTTCCAAGCCCCCTTCCACCCCATCCGTTCTCTGAGGGAACTTTTCTCGGCCCCGTCAACCAGCACAAACGCGCCGCCGGGTGGCGGATCCCCCTGAACCCGGTGGCCCGGCGCGAAAACGCAGTTGAGTTTGCGGCGTCGCCCGCTATCGTCAGAGTCATGCGCCGGTCGTTGAGATTCTTAATCCTGTCGGTCTTTTTGAGCTGCGCCCTGTCGGCCTCCGCCGCCAGTGGCCGCGTGGTCAAGGTGCTGCCCCACTTTCTGGACCTGAAGGGCCGCCACGCGCTTTCGCCGAGTCTTTACGATCGCGACGCCTACCAGGCCCAGCTCCGAGAGCATCCCGAGCAACGCTCCGGGATGCGCTTTGATGTGCAATGGAAAGGCGTCGCCGAAAGCGGCAAACCGCTCAAGATCCGACTCGAACTCCGGGGACCGGCCAGGGGCGATTTGCCTGGCACGAAGGTGATCGAAAAGGAAATCACCGTCCGCAGTGGGTGGAGCCGCTGGACCGCGCTAACGCTCGCGGGTGACGACTACAAGCAATTTGGCGAAGTCACCGCTTGGCGCGTCTCGCTGGTCGACGGCGAAACGGTGCTGAGCACGCAACAGTCGTTTCTCTGGTAGGCGTGAGTGGCGGTTTGTGGCCGCTCTCCGATGACCTCTGCGGGACGCTACAGCCCTTTCACCCAGATATAGTCCAAGCCAACAACGCCGGGCTCGACGCATTCCAAGACCAGTTCCTGCGGGCCGGCTCTCAATTCCACGGGCTTGAAGTTCACATTGAGCACGCGTGGCCGGTGAGCGGATTGGAGCCCCACGGTTTCGCCGTTGTCGTCGAGCGGGAGGGGTTTTCCATTTACCAACGCGCGCACGGTGGCGCCGCCGGGCTGGTGAGCTGCGACGAGGTGGATCACGACCTTGCCGTCCTTCTCGATTGGCAGCCGGAGCTTGAGTTGGCCGCCTTTTTCCGCGCGCCATTGCACGACCTGTAGTTGCGTGGCCACCGGAAACGGAACGGTCTCGACCTTGCCCGCCGTCGCTTCGGCGTGCAGTTGGCCAGCGAGGTAAATCTTGGCGCTGGTGGCACCGCCCGCAGCGACCGGTTCACGTTTGGGTAACGCGGCGATCTTGAGGTCGGCAGGCATGAGGCCGCGATGATCGTCCACGGTGCCGGGGCGCGCATAGACGTACGCGATCCGCGCGTAGCTCATGCCCGCCACCCGGCGATGCGCCCAGAGCTCCATCAGGGCCGCCAGCGATCTCTCAAACGGAATCGCGTCCAGCAGGTGGAAGCGGTGGTTGGAGACGTAGCCCGCGGTGTCCGGGCCGGAGTCGAGCGGCTGCCCGCAGTAGGGATGATCGAACAGATCACAGCGACTCCAGGCATAATTGAAATAATCTTCCGAGCCGGTGCCAAAGGTGGAAGGGGTCTGCTCGCCGTCCACGAGAAACTTCTCGTCGCCTTCGCCCCACCAATTGCCCCCCGCGGTCGGCACGCCGGTGGGATTCATGATCATGGCGGCGCACCCGGCGAACACGCCCTGGCCGATGGCAACCGTGTATGGCAAATCAATCGCCCCTGCGCCGGCCAGCAGGTCATGATCGGCCCGCCATTTGGCGCGGAAATAGAGCGACCGGTCGTCCCATTGCCACGGACCGAGCTGAATTGCTCCTTCCACCCGGACGGAGGCCTTGGTGTAGTTCACGATCTCCAACTTGGCGGACTGCTGGAACGGCATGACGAACCGGCAAATCATCGTGCCGTCGGGTGCGACTTCAAACGGCAAACTCGAATAGGGATTTACCCCCGGCCCGGAAGCGAAGAAGTCGCCCACCGGCGCTTCGACCTGTGGCCGTTGCGAGCCATCGAAGGCAATCCGCAGCAGGCAACCGCGGAGCGCCTCATCCAGCACGTCGGCCTGGAGGCGGAGTTTTAGCTCATGCACCGCACCCGGGCCTTTGCCTTCGGAAGACCAGGTCCAGTTTGCGCCCGGGTCAATTGTGCCCGCCAGCCCTACGGGCTCTCTGGTTTGTCCGCTGCGCGGCTTGGTGAGTGCAGCGACGGCGGCTCGGATCAGCGACGCGCTCGCCATGATGTCCTTCTGGGCGTCGAACGTCCGCACGTTTGTGTCCTTCGGATACAGCCGGACCTGGAGGTGATAGAAATGCAGATCGTCGAGCTTGCCCTCCCACGTTACGCGCAGGCCACGGGCGAAGGGAATGGGCAAATAGTCCGCGTCCTGTTGCACGAAGGCGTCGCCGGCATCGAAGTCCAAGCCCGCGGTCTTGCAGAAGTGAACGGAACGGCGGGCGAGGAACTCATAGGCGTCGCCTTCCCAAACCGGCGTGGTCTTGTCCGCAGCCGAGCCATCCTCCGACGGATCGAGATAGACGCGCAACACTCCGCCCATGCCGGCAGACCAGCCGCGAACGATCGCACCCGGGCCGTCCGCATCCGCAAGGAGATACAGGCCAGGTTGGCCGTCGCGTTCCGCGCGCAGCACTTTGAGGAAGTTTGGGATCGGCTCCTGTCCAAATCCGTCCGCGTTGGACAGCCAGCCGGGGGACTCACTCGTGGTCGAGCGCCGGTCGTAGCTGGAAAACTGGATTGTCCGGTAGGCGGGGTCAGGCCAGCGCGCCAACCGACCGAGGTCCGCCATCTCTCCGAGCAGCGTTCCCGTGGTAACCGGCAGGGCGAGCGACTCGGCCATGAAGGCCATATTCATCAGGAGCCAGGAGCAGCAAAGGGTTGCGATGCGTTGCATCCCATTCCAATAGGCGAATTGGCCGCGCGAGGCGAGATGAAAGCGCCCAAACCCGTGCCAGTGGCAATCGCCAGGAATGGCGTCCGCGCGTTCGGCTCGTTTCAGTGCTCCGCGTCAGAGTCCCAGCTCGCGCCGGACTTCTTTGAATGCGTTCAGCGCAAACTCCAGGTCCTCCGTCGAGTGCGCGGCGGAAACCTGTGTCCGGATGCGCGCCTTGCCTTGCGGCACGACGGGATAGGAAAACCCGATCACATACACGCCCTTCTGGAGCATGGCGTCGGCGAACTTGGTTGCCAGCGCGGCATCGCCGAGCATCACGGGCACGATGGGATGTGTGCCGGGCAGGATGTTGAAGCCGAGCTTCGTCATGCCCTCTCGGAAGAAACGCGTGTTGGCTTCGAGCTTGTCGCGTAGGGCCGTCGAGGCCGTGAGCAAGTCGAGGACTTTGAGGGTCGCTCCCGTGATGGAGGGCGCAAGGGTGTTTGAGAATAGGTAGGGCCGCGAGCGCTGGCGGAGCAACGCAACGATCTCCTGCCGCCCGCTGACGTAGCCGCCGCTCGCGCCGCCGAGCGCCTTGCCCATGGTGCCGGTGAGGATGTCAATGCGTCCCATCACGTGGTGATGATCATGCGTGCCGCGTCCGCGCGCGCCCATGAAGCCCACGGCATGCGAATCGTCCACCATGACCAGCGCATCGTATTTGTCAGCCAGATCGCAGATCGCGGGCAGGTTCGCGAGGTAGCCGTCCATGGAGAACACACCGTCAGTGGCGATCAGCCGGAAGCGGGCGCTGGCGGACTCTTTCAACTTCGCTTCCAAGTCGGCCATGTTGTTGTTGGCGTAGCGGAGGCGTTGCGCTTTGCAGAGGCGGATGCCGTCAATGATGCTCGCGTGGTTCAGTTCGTCAGAGATGATCGCGTCCTCCGGGCCGAGCAGCGTCTCGAAGAGGCCGCCGTTCGCGTCGAAGCAGGACGAGTAAAGGATGGTGTCCTCCGTGCCGAGGAACTCCGTGAGCTTGGCTTCGAGCTGTTTGTGGACGCCTTGCGTGCCGCAGATGAAGCGGACACTCGCCATGCCGTAACCCCATTGGTCAATCGCCGCCTTCGCCGCCGCAGCCACCGCCGGGTGTTGCGCCAAACCGAGATAATTGTTGGCACACAGATTCAGGACCGGTTTGCCATCTGAAACGCGAATCGTCGTGCCTTGGGGCGTGAGGATGACGCGCTCGTTCTTGAAAGTGCCGGCGGAACGAATGCCATCGAGCTGTTTCTCCAGGTGAGTTTGGAAGGCTGCATTCATGGGGGATCAGGGTTTGGGTTGTGGTTGCACGGCCGGCGTCGGGACGGAGTCCGGTTGAAACACGGGCAGGGAAATCTTCAGCCAGATGCCGAGGACGCGCAAAGCCAGAATGAGGCTGACGGCGATGACGGTCACCGCGTGGTGTCCCGGCCACCAGTGGTGCAGAATCACGAAGACGATTGCGCCAGCCATGGCGGCCGTGGCGTAAAGGCGAATGTGCGGACGAAAGACCATCGGCACGTCGCCCGTGAGCACGTCGCGCAAGATGCCGCCGGCCACCCCGGTGATCACACCAAGGAGCACAGACACCGGCGCGGCAAAGTGCAGATCAACCCCCTTGCGCGTGCCGACGATCGTGAACAACGCCAGCGCGAAGGCGTCCGCCACCAGCAGGAAGTTCTCGGGCAACTCGTGCAAGCGGCGCACGAAGAAGGTGGCCACGGCGACCAGGCTGGCGTTCAACAGGTACGCTGGATTTCGCAGCCACGCCACGGGGCCATCGCCGACCAGGATGTCGCGCACCGTGCCGCCGCCATACGCCGTGACCAACGCCAGCACCACCACGCCAAAGAGATCCACCCGCTTGCCGCGTGCCGCCAGCACGCCGCCGATGGCCGCCACGCCGATCGCGAAATGCTCCAGCAATTGTTCCATGAGCAGGCTGTTGCTCATCGCCAGTTCAACACGACCTTGCCCGACTCGCCGCTGAGCATCGCCTCAAACCCCTTCTCGAACTCGGTGTAATGGAAGCGATGCGTGATGATGGGCCGGATGTCGAGGCCGCTCTCCAGCATCACCGTCATTTTGAACCACGTCTCGTACATCTCGCGGCCGTAAATGCCTTTGATTGTGAGCATGCTGAAAACCACCTTGTTCCAGTCGAACGGCACCTGCTGCGACGGGATGCCCAGCATGGCGATCTTTCCGCCGTGCGCCATGTTGTCTACCATCTCGCGCAGACCCGCCGGGTTGCCGGACATTTCCAAGCCGACGTCGAAGCCTTCCTTCATGCCCAGTTCCTTCTGGAGGGCGGCCAGGCTGCCGCCGTTTCCCACATTGAGCGCCACGTCCACGCCCATTTTCCGCGCCAAGCCCAAGCGGTATTCGTTCACGTCAGTGATCACGACGAAACGCGCGCCGGCATGCTTGACCACGGCGGCCGCCATGATGCCGATTGGGCCGGCGCCGGTGACCAACACGTCTTCGCCAAGCACGGGGAAGGACAATGCCGTATGCACCGCGTTGCCGAACGGGTCAAAGATGGACGCCACGTCCCGGTCAATGTTCGCCTTGTGATGCCACACGTTGGTCATGGGTACAGAAATGTACTCCGCAAACGCACCCGGGCGATTCACCCCAATGCCCACGGTGTCTTTGCACAAGTGCCGCCGCCCCGCGAGGCAGTTGCGGCAGCGCCCGCAAACCACGTGGCCTTCGGCGCTTACCACCTCGCCCGGGAAGAAGTCCTTTACGTTCGCTCCGACACGCACCACTTCGCCGACAAACTCGTGGCCAACAACCATCGGTACGGGAATGGTGCGCTGCGCCCAATCGTCCCATTTGTAGATGTGGACATCCGTGCCGCAGATGCCCGTGCGGTCCACGCGGATCAGCACGTCGTTGATGCCCACTTCGGGTTCGGGCACGTCCGCGAGCCACAGTCCCGGTTTCCGTTCCTGTTTCACCAATGCTTTCATTCTGGTTTCGGTTGCGGGCGCGATTGCCCAGCGGTTGATTCTTCTCGTATATCGAACGAACGTCCGCTATCGTAGACGCGCAATTCCAGTATGCAAGACATTTTCCGATATATCGAACGATGAAAAAGACCGCCGCCCCGCCATCGCCGTTGCCGAAGCCCGCTGATCCGTTCAATCCCCCGCTCGGGGCGCGTGTGAAGGAACTGCGCGCCACCCGGGGTTGGTCGTTGGACGCCCTCGCCAAGGCCAGCGGCGTCAGCCGCTCCATGTTGAGCCAGATCGAGCGTGACCAGGCCAACCCTACGGTGGCCGTCACGCTGCGGATCGCCCGTGCTTTCGCGATGTCCTTGGGCGATCTCTTGCAGATGGAAGGCGTGACTTCCGCTGTGAACGTGATCCGCGCGGATGACCACGCGTATCATTACCGGTCGGACAAGGATTGCCGGATTCGCACGCTCTCGCCGCTGAACCTGGAGAAGGACGTGGAGATTTACGAGGTCGGCTTGGAGCCGGGCGGCGCTCTGCGCAGTGCGCCGCATTTCCGAGGCACGCAGGAATTCCTGACGGTCCTCAAAGGCCAGATTCGCGTGGAGTCGGCAGCCGACGCGGAGGAACTGGCCAC
This sequence comes from uncultured Verrucomicrobiota bacterium, assembly GCA_964634255.1. Taxonomy (GTDB): domain Bacteria; phylum Verrucomicrobiota; class Verrucomicrobiia; order Limisphaerales; family MWDV01; genus MWDV01. The sequence goes on from CAZWJC010000004.1 coordinate 76,946, forward strand.
CGGCGATTCGGCGAGTTACCGGGCCGACGTGCCCCACGCCATCGTGAATTCTGGCAAGGGAACAGCGCTCGCGTACCTGATCGTGATCTACCGCTAGGCGGCTCAAACCAACATGAGGCCGGGGTGTTTCCCGGTT
>CAZWJC010000005.1:0-17808 GCA_964634255.1 uncultured Verrucomicrobiota bacterium
CGCCAAGCGAATCCGGTGCCCCATGAACCAAGCCGTCTTGTAGGTCACGCCGATCATCCGGTGGATCTGATTGGCACTGAGGGATTTCTTGGACGCGCAGAAAAGGACCAGAGCCATCACCCATTTTGAAAGCGGAACGTGCGAACGCTCCAAGACTGTTCCGACGGTCACCGTGAACTGCTGGCGGCAAGCACCGCAAAAATAGACGCCCGGGCGAACACCGCGCGGGCTGGCGCTTTGGGCCTCCAGTCTGGAAATCCGTTTCTCGCCGGCGTTTTGGCAGTGCGGACAAACGGGCCCGTTGGGCCAGCGCCACGCTTCCAACAGTGATCGCGCCTTGGCTTCATCGCCACATGCCTGCCGGAGCTCCGGCAAAACCGACTCGTCCGCCTTCATTCTCGAGGTTCTCATGCGGACCAGCCTAGCCCACACCCTCGGACATTTACGGTCCTATGCCTTTGTTAAGTAAATAATCCCGGACGACAGGGCACCCACTCGTTTGAGGCGCAGTATCGCGCCGCCGTTGCCGCCGCGTTTGCGACCCCGCCGCCGATATCCAAGCGCCGGACAGCAAAGAGGACCGCTCGCCGCTGAATGGAAAGCGCCACGGCATTCGAGGATGGCAACGCGGTCCCGGTTGAAGGATTCCGGGATGGCGTGGCTTCCATGGATCCGCGGCAGGCGCTTGAGAACCTTTTGTTGGATTGCGGAGTGTCGGCCAAGATCGTTGCCGAAATCATCGGGCACTACTCCGCAGAGATTCTGCCGCAGAGTGATACCACCTGCGGGATTGCACCGCTGGTTGACTCGCTGCTTTCCGGTGCGCGTGACACCGGCGAAGTCGGCGCGAGAGTTGTCCTGCTGGCGTATCACATGAAATTGCCTTGCGCTCCCGGGTCACTTCGAAACCTTGGCGGGATGTTGAGGTGTAGCCACACAGCGGCGAACAACAAGTTGACACGATTCCTCAATGCTGGCGGGCCTTTCGTGCGCTCCGGGTTGGCACGCACTCCATAGGTAGAGAGACAGAAACTTTGAACGAGAAAGGAAAAACGAATTGCACGACCGAAACATGAAACACTAGTCGCCGTACCTTCGCCGCCTCCCGAATGGGAGCAGCGAATGCGGGATGCAGCCAGCCAACCCAAACCGCCCTCGGCGGTCGAGCGCAATGGGGCCATGGCCAAAGACTTTGCCGCCGAAGTTCAATGCGACAATGGCGCAATAAAGGCACTTGAAGAGTTACAGCGTAAATGGGAACTCGCCGCAGGCGCTCTTGAGCGATTGACACCGACATCAGCCAAAGCAGCTTGGCTGGCCTCCAAGAAGGCCGGCACTTCAGCGCCTACTACGACGGCTACGTGCTCAGTCCGCTTTATGTCTTCGCCGGTACCGTACCGCTGTGGGCGGCGTTACGGCCGGGCGACGCGGATGCGGGCCTCGACGGCGTCCTCGCCGCCTTGGAAGCGATCGTGCCGGCGATCCGCAAAAGGTGCAAGCGGGCGCGGCTCATCGTGCGCGGCGACAGTGCTTTTGCGCGGGAGGAGACGCTGGCGTGGTGTGAAGCACAGGGCGTGTATTACTGCTTGGGGCTGCCCCGCAACGCACGGTTGGAAGCCCTGATTGCAGACGCCTTGGCGGCGGCGCGGGCATTCAAGGAACTGGAGTATCAGACGTGCAAGAGTTGGAGTCGGGCGCGACGGGTGGTGGCCAAAGCGGAAGTGATGGCGGCGGGCGACAATCCGCGTTTTGTGGTGACCAACCTGCCCCGGGAAGGATTCCGCGGCGAAGACGGGATGCGCTTTACGGCGGTGCCGCTCTACGAAGGGCTTTACTGCGCCCGCGGCGACATGGAAAACGTGCTCAAGCAACAAGTGCTGGATTTGCCGGGCGACCGGATGAGCATGCACGATCTGGCGGGCAATCAACTGCGGCTCTGGCTGGCGACGCTGGCCTATCTGCTGATGGACCGGTTGCGGACGCTCTACCTGCGGGGCAGCGACTTGGCGCGGGCGACGGTGGGGACAATCCGGCTGCGCCGCTTGAAAGTGGCGGCGAGCGTGACGGTGAGCGTGCGGCGGGTGTGCGTGCGGCGGGTGTGCGTGCAACTGAGTTCCGCGTTTCCGGGGCAAGCCCTTTTCCGGCAGGTGGCGCTCCGGACGGGCGCGACCTAGCGACGCCCGCGTAGATTCCCCGCCCGCCTCTCCGTCCCGCGCCCGCCGCAGCGGCGGTGGTGTCGACACGATCGGAGGAAAACCCCGCCGGCGGACGCTGAAAACAACCGGCGGCAGCACTTCGCGCCCATTCGGGCTTCCGCACCGTTCGTTTTCCTGTGAATTTGTCCTTCCAGGCGCGCCTACTCAGTCGCGCAAGGTTACGGGTGATTCTTCCGAGCTAGCAGTCGGGCGCGCTGGGTCGGGGAAGTGCGGGCGCACGCCGAGGCCGCGCCAAACCATTTGAGGTCTTCATCGCCGCGCGTTTTGCCACACCCACCTGCGCGCGAACACGAGGGCTCAGCGTTCACGGATACGTTTGCGGGACAGCGTCCCGCACTGCGTGATGAAGCGATAGACCTTGTTCTGGACGCAGCAGATTCTGAAAGTGACTGGCCCTTCGGAAACCTCCACGGCAAACACGCGCCCTTTCGTGCTCATGAGGGATATTGTGTGAGGATTTCGCCAAGATTTCCAGCCATTTCCTCATAATCCGAAGCAAAAATGGTCGGGGCGGTGAGATTTGAACTCACGACCTCTTGTACCCGAAACAAGCGCGCTAGCCGGGCTACGCTACGCCCCGAACCGAAGTGGAAAATGGACGGTTACCTGTGCAAATGCAATCCTGAAGTTGCGAATAGAAGTCGCCAACTAAAATCCGTTGCACTGCAGGGCAATTCCTCGGACGGCATGCTGGGATACTGCTTGCCTGTCCCACGCTGGATGATAGTTCTCAGTGCAGACGCGACGCGCCCGATGATCTCTTTGGTGTTAGCGTGGTCATGTGGGCGAAGAAACTGAACGGCTCTCTCTTGAAGACCATGAAACGCTTTGTGACTGTATTCGCTGTCGGAGTATTGGCTGCCACACTGGTTTCTCGCGCGGGAGCGACCTCTCTCGAAGCAGGGTTTGCGGCTCCACCCGCGCAAACCAAACCGTGGTGCTATTGGTATTGGACCAGCGACAATCTCTCCAGGGAAGGCATCACCAAGGACCTCGAAGCCATGGCGCGCGTTGGCATCGGTGAAGCACTCATTGGCAACATTTTTCTCGACGACGTGCCCGCTGGCAAAGTAAAGGTCCTCAGCGAAGAGTGGTGGGGCATCGTCGAGCACGCCATCCGCGAAGGCGGGCGCGTGGGGGTGGATATCGGCATGTTCAACTGCCCGGGCTGGAGCCAGTCCGGTGGACCATGGATCAAGCCCGAACAATCCATGCGCTACCTCGTTTCTTCCGAGACACGCGTTGCCGGCCCAACTCGTTTCGAGCAGAAACTCCCTGCGCCCGACGCACAGTTTCAAGATCTGGCGGTGCTGGCGTTTCGCGCGCCGCTAGCAGATCGGGACTCCGCGGCCGCCCGCTCGCTGCGAGTGACCTGCACCCCTTCGGCGGAAGGCGTGATGAAGGTGTTGGACGGAGACGTTGAAACGACTTTCGATCTTCCGCCTGGAGCTGGTTCTGGGAAACACGCCCTCAGCTTGGACTTCGAGTTTGGCCAGCCCTTCACGGCGCGAAGTCTCGCGCTCACGCCCGGTAGTGGCGGTTGGAGCGCACAGTGCGTGCTGGAGGCTGCCAACGACGGCGGTGAGTTTCGCGAGGTGCACTCCTTCAAGTTCGACCGCTCGAACATGAACATCGGCGTCGGCCCGATGCCGTGCGGGCCAGTGACGGTTTCATTTCCAGCCACGGCGACAAAGCGTTTTCGGATCACCTTCACCGGCGTTACCGGCAAGGCGGCCTTGGCGGAGCTGGATCTGTCCGGCGCGGCGCGGTTGGAGTCGTTCGTCGAGAAACAACTCGGCAAGATGCACCCCACGCCGCTGCCGATGTGGGACACGTACCTCTGGCCCACCCAGCCTGAACCGGATTCGCCAAAGCTCGCCGTCCCGCCCGGAGAGGTCTTGGACCTGACCGCGAAGCTCTCGCCCGACGGCACGTTGCGCTGGGACGCATCCGCGGGCGACTGGATCATCCTGCGCACCGGCCTCACGCCAACCGGCACGAAGAATTCACCCGCTTCGCCGGAGGGGCAGGGGCTCGAGGTGGACAAGATGAATCGCAGACTGGCGAAGCATCACTTCGACGCGTTCATCGGCGAGGTGCTGCGGCGCATGCCGGCGGCGGATCGCAGGGCGTTCAAGCACGTGGTCGCGGACAGCTACGAGATGGGCTCGCAAAACTGGACCGACGGTTTTGGAGAGCAATTCAAAAAGCGCTACGGCTACGATCCGAAGCCGTGGCTGCCCGTCCTCACGGGCCGGCTCGTCGGAAGCGTGGATCAGAGCGAGCGGTTTCTTTGGGACTTGCGCCGGCTCGTGGCGGACCGCGTTGCGACGGATTACGTCGGCGGTTTGCGCGAGCAATGCCACCAACACGGTCTCCAGCTCTGGCTCGAAAACTACGGCCACTGGGGTTTCCCGAGTGAGTTCCTGAAATACGGCAGCGAGTCGGACCGCATCGGCGGCGAGTTCTGGGTGACCGGCGATCTGGGCTCGATCGAATGCCGCGCTGCCTCGTCCTGCGCCAACACCTACGGGAAGGCGTTTGTTTCCGCCGAAGCGTTCACCGGCGGGCCGGCGTTTCAGACCGCGCCTTGGGGACTGAAGGCTCGAGGCGACTGGGCGTTCTGCGAAGGCATCAACCACTTCGTGCTCCATGTTTACATCCATCAGCCGTGGGAGGACAAAGTGCCCGGGGTGAACGCATGGTTCGGGACGGAGTTCAACCGACATAACACCTGGTTCGAGCCGGGTAAGGCGTGGGTGGATTACCTGCGCCGCTCTTGCTGGCTGCTGCAACAGGGCACGCGGGTGGCCGACGTGGCGTATTTCATTGGCGACGACGCGCCCAAGATGACGGGCGTGCGCAAGCCGGAACTGCCCGCCGGCTGTGACTTCGAGTACATCAACAGCGACGTCATCGAGCAGAAACTCCGCGTGAAGAACGGACTCCTCACCCTGCCGCACGGCACGACCTACCGCGTGCTGGTCCTGCCTGAACTTACGACGATGCGCCCGGAGGTGCTGCGCAAAATCCGCGACCTGGTGAAGGCCGGGGCCACGGTCGTCGGCACACCGCCCTCTCGCTCCCCCAGTATGGAGAACTTCCCGCGCTGCGATACCGAGGTGCAAAAGCTCGCCCGCGAAATCTGGGGCGAGTTCGTCGTCCCGGCTTCAGCCGGTCTGGCTGGCACTCCGCCTAAAGGCGGAACTACAAGCGGAGAACGTAAGTTCGGGAAGGGGCAAGTCATCTGGGGCAAGAGTCTCGATGAAATCCTCGCTTCGCTCGGCGTGCCGCCCGATTTCCAATCGCAAACCAAGCTGCGCTTCACCCACCGCCGCAGCGGGAGCATGGACATCTACTTCGTTGCCAACCCGCAGGCGCGCGAGATCACCACGACAACTTCGTTTCGCGTGGGCAGCAAAGCGCCGGAGTTTTGGTGGCCGGACAGCGGCAGGATAGACTTGCCGGCAGTTTACGACGTCGCCGACGATTGCGTTCAGTTGCCCCTCTCGCTCGGTCCGCATGGGTCGGTGTTTGTCGTGTTCCGCACCGCTGCAGCCCGTGATCGCGTTGTCTCCGTTGTGCACGATGGCCGGGTTCTGGTGGACGCCCGGCGGGCGGCGTTGCCCGCGGATGGCAAACAACTGGGAGGAGCACCAGCGCCGAACAGTTTCACGATGGCCATTTGGGCGAAGCCCAGTGCTGACACGACGCTTCTGCCGGAGCAGAAGGCCGGCGTGCAGGGCATGGCCGAACCGCGCAACGATGCGCTGTTCCCGCCCCATGGCGGCGACCTCGGCGGCCCCGGTCACTCAGGTTGTGGAATCGCTATCGGACGCAATGGCGTCGCCGTGTTCGAGCACGGCGCAAATTACTTCACCCCGTTGCTCGTGCATGCCACGCCGCTGACCGATTGGACGCATGTGGCGGTGGTGTATCGCAACGGCCAGCCGAGTCTCTACTTGAACGGGAAGCTGGCACACACCGGGTTGCGCAGCGATTACGTCGTGCATGCCGGGGCCGGCAGCGGTGCATCGGGGAACAGTGCTTTCCGCGGTCAACTCGGGGTCTTCGAAGTCCGCGGCACGCTCGACGAGGACGGCATTGCTGCACTCATGAAGTCCATGCCGCGACCCGATCAGCCAACTCCGGGCAGCGCCCTGCGGTTGGTGCGTGGGGCGAAAGGCCTGATCGAAGCGCAGGTTTCTCAGGCGGGCATCTATGAACTGTGGACGGCCGACGGCAAGCCGAAGAAGCTCGAAGTCCCGTCGGTGCCCGAGCCGATCGCGTTGCGTGGTTCGTGGGAAGTCAGCTTCACTCCGGGTTGGGGCGCGCCTGAGGGCGTCACATTCGACGCGCTGACCGACTGGACGAAGCGTTCCGAGGACGGTATCCGCCATTACTCCGGCCAGGCAACGTACCGGCAGAGATTCTCGCTTCCGGCATTTGGAGACTCCAATCTCAAACCTCAAATCGTTCTGGACCTGGGCGATGTGCGCGACATGGCAATCGTGCGCGTAAATGGAAAACAGATGGCCACGCTCTGGCTTGCTCAATGGCAGGTGGACATCACCTCTGCGGTGAAACTCGGCGAAAACACCTTGGAAGTCGAAGTCGTGAATCCTTGGAACAACCGGCTCGTTGGCGACGCCGCCTTGCCGGCGACGCAGCGGAAAACCTTCCTCCTCGCCAAGACGCTGAACAAAGATGCGCCATTGATGCCGGCCGGATTGTTGGGGCCGGTCAGTGTTCGGACAATCCCAATCGTTGAATTGAAATGAAACACCTCCTTCTGGCGGCCTTCGCCGTGCTCGGACTACTCGGCGGCAACGCCCTCGCGGCGGCGCCTGCTTCCCGCCCCAACATCGTCTTCATCATCTCCGATGACCACGCGTGGAATGACTACGGCTTCATGGGGCATCGCTACATCGCCACGCCGAACCTGGATCGCCTCGCCTCGCAGTCGCTGGTATTCGAGCGCGGATACACGCCCGTGCCGCTGTGCCGACCTTCGCTGGCAAGCATCGTCACCGGGCTTTACCCGCATCAACACGGGGTCACAGGCAACGACCCGGACCTGCCGGACAAAGGCGTGAATGCCATGGCCGCTCGCGGCAATCCGAAATACTCGCGTTACTACGAGACGATCATCGCCAATTTCGCAAAGCGACCCAATGTCGTCCGCGACCAGGTCGGACGCGGTTACGTGGCGCTGCAAACCGGCAAGTGGTGGGAAGGCGACCCGATCAAGACCGCTGGGTTCACGCACGCGATGACGGTGGGCGAGGGCAAGGGGGACCGTCACGGCGGCGCGGGCCTGTCCATCGGGCGCGATGGTTTGGATCCGGTTTTCAAGTTTATCGGCGACGCGGGGGAAAAGCCCTTCCTCGTTTGGTACGCGCCGATGTTGCCGCACGCGCCGCACACACCGCCGGACGACTTGTTGAAGAAGTACCTGGAGGTCGCTCCGAACGAACCGGTTGCCCGTTACTGGGCCTGCGTGGAATGGTTCGACCGCACCTGCGGTGAGTTGTTGGATCACCTCGACACGAACGGGCTGCGGACAAATACCATCGTGATCTACACGACGGACAACGGCTGGCTTCAGAATCCGGAGAAAGCGAACCAGTCCGCCCCACGCTCCAAGCTGACGCCCTATGAGGGCGGCGTGCGGACACCCATCATGATCTCCTGGCCGGGCCGAGTGAAACCGCGTCGCGATGCCGAACACCTCGCCAACAACGTGGACTTGTGGCCTTCCCTGGCCGCGCTCCTCAAGACCCCGACCCCGAAGGACCTGCCCGGCATCAACCTGACCGATGCCCGTGCCGTCTCGCGTCGCGCGCGTATCTTCGGTGAGCAATACACCCACAACATCGCCAACGTGGACGATTTCACGCGCAGCATACAAACGCGTTGGATCATTGACGGATGGTGGAAACTCATCGCGCCCGATCCGCGCAACCGGTCCGAATCCAAACTGGAGCTTTACGATCTGCGCAACGATCCGTGGGAAAAAGAGAACCTTGCCAATCAGGGATTACGCCGAGTCCAGCGCATGCAGCGCCGGCTTGATGCGTGGTGGACGCCGGATTCCAATCCCTGAACAATTACGGCGACACCGCGCGGAAGAACAGCCGCGGCGAGGGCACACCCACTGCGGTGTGGCGGTAAACGTAGCTGCTGGTCGGACTGCTGAACGGGCCGAGGTAGTCCCAATCGAGTGCGGGATCGAGCGCGGATTTGGCCTCCATATGGTAGGGCTTGTTCGGCTCAACCAGCAGATACAGGTCGAAGACGTTGCTCGCAACCTGGTCAATCCGCGTGAATGTCGCCGACGTGCCGGCGCCGCTAATCCCCAACACCTTCAGGCGTGTGTAGGTGCTGGTGGTGGCGACGGTCCAGGTGTATCCGGGAGCCAAGTTGTGGGCGGTGAACTGGCCGTTCGTGCTGGCGCAAGTCAGCACCGTGAACTCGCTTCCGACCGCCGGGCTATAGCCCGGCGCCACTTGCGCCGCCAGACCGCCACCCAACGGGGCGACGCCTGAGAAATTGACGCGACCGTAATCGGTGTCGCTATTGAGGCGGAAGCTCAAAACGCCGCCGGTCTGCTGCAAGAACCGGTCACCCGAGACTTGGAATGTACCGCTAAAAGCCTCCAACGCGCCGCCGTGGATGTACCACAACGCATTGCCGAAAGTCGTGCTTCCCGTGCCAACGCTCTTACGCCATTGCCCCTGGTTCTCCAGGACGCCGCCGCCGCTGCCGCTGTGGCTGAATACGTCGTCGCCTTGCGAGTCCACCAAGCCGAAGTTGACCAGCCGCGCGTGGCCAGAGCCATTGTCCAGGTAGAGCGCGGTATTGCCGGTCAGCAAGATCGCGCCGTGGTTCGTCAAGGTGCCGTTAAGGTATTTGAAGTTGCCCGGCACCAGAGTGAAGGTGCAGTCTGCGGCGCAGGTTAAGCCCGGGCCACCAGCGGTGGTGAGCAAATTGCCGGTCGCCCATTTGAAGGCGCCATGTAGCCGCGCGCCGCCGCCATTGAAGTTGCCGGACTGGAGTTCCATGTTTTGCGCAGTGAGGTCGCCCGTGAAGGTGTGGCCCCCGGTCAAAACAGTCTTGCCCGGACCGTTGAAGGTGGCCGAGATGACGCTGTTCTGGAGGTTGAGTTCGCCCGTCTGGACCGTAACCGTGCCGGCGTTGAGGTACAGGAGAGAACTGGTCACGGTGGTGACACCGCTGCCCCCACTCTTGGTAAAATGTGCCCGGTTATCCAGTACACCGCCCCCGTTGCCCGAATGACTGAAAGTGTTGTTCCCGGCGGAATCCAGAACGTTCTGATTCACGAGCCGGGTGTTGCCGCCGCCGTTATCCAGATAGAGCGCGGTATCGCTGGTCAGGCGGACGGTGCCGAGGTTCGTCAGGATGCCGTGCAGAAACTTGTAGTTGCCCGGCACCAGGGTCAGCGTGCCGTCTGCAGCTATGTTCACCCCGGCGTTGGGCGTTTGACACCAGAGATCGCCCATGATCCAAGTGAAGCCGCCATGCAGCCGTGCGCCATCGGCAGTGAAACTGCCGGACTGAAGTTCCATGTTCTGTGCGGTGAGATCACCCGTGAAAGTGTGGTTGCCCGTCAGCACGGTCTTACCCGGACCATTAAAGTTCGAAGTGATGATGCTGTTCTGTAGATTGAGCACGCTGGTCTGCACGTTAACCGTGCCGGTGTTGCGGAAGAGGAGGGAGCTGGTGACGGTGGTCACGCCACTGCCGCCGCTCTTGGTGAACGTCGCGCGGTTGTCCAGCACGCCGCCGCCGTTGCCGCTGTGGCCGAAGAAGTCGTCGCTGGTCGAATCGAGCAGGTTCAGGTTTACCAACCGCGCGTGGTTGGCTCCATTGTTCAAGTACAGCGCCGCGTTGCCGGTCAGGCGGATGGTGCCTGCATTCGTGAGCGCACCAATGAGGTTCTTGTAATTGCCGGGAACAAGCGTCAACGCGCAGTCCGCCGCGCAGTTCAGCCCCGGACTATCGGCCGCCGTGATCAGATTGCCAGCCACCCAGGTGAACGCCCCGTGCAACCGTGCGCCGCCCACGTAAAAATTGCCCGACTGCAATTCCAGGTTCTGTGCTGTCAGATCGCCCGTGAACGTGTGGCTCCCCGTCAACACGGTCTTGCCGGGTCCGTTGAAGCTCGAAGTGATGACGCTGTTCTGGAGGCTGAGCACGTTGGTCTGCACAGTCACCGTGCCGGTGTTGAGAAAGAGGAGAGACCCGGTGACGGTAGTCACCCCAATACCGCCGCTCTTGGTGAACGTGCCGCGGTTGTCCAGCACGCCCCCGCCGCTGCCGGTGTGACTGAAGTAGTCGTCGCTGGTCGAATCCAGCAGATTCAGATTCACGAACCGCGCGTGGCTGCCGCCGTTGTCCAGGTACAGGGCTGAGTTGCCCGTCAAACGAACGATACCCGAGTTGGTGAGTGCGCCCACGAGATTCTTGTAGTTGCCGGGAACGAGCGTCAGCGTGCCGTCCGCCGCGCAGGTAAGCCCCGGACCGTCGGCTGCCGTGATCAAGTTGCCAGCCACCCAGGTCATTGGGCCGTGCAAGTGCGCGCCGCCGACGTAGAAGTTGCCGGACTGCCATTCCATATTCTGTGTGGTGAGGTCGCCGGTGAGGGTGTGGCTGCCCGACAGCACGGTCTTGCCCGGGCCGTTGAACGTGCCCGTAAGGTCGCCGTTCTGGAGAATGAGTTCTCCGGTCTGCACGGTCACGGTTCCGGTATTTCGGAAGAGGAGGGTGCTGGCCACGGTGGTTGCACCACTGCCACCGCTCTTGGTGAAGGTGGCGCGGTTTTCCAAGGTGCCGCCGCCACTGCCGGAGTGGATGAACAGGTCGTTGCCGGCGGAGTCGAGCAGGTTCAGGTTCACGAGGCGCGCATTGCCGCTGCCGTTATCCAGGTAAAGCACCGTCGGCCCGGTCAGGCGCATTGTGCCCGAGTTGGAGAGCGGACAGAACAGCGTCTTGTAATTGCCCGGCACCAAGGTCAGCAGGGTGTTGCCCGCCAGCGAGAAGCTGTTCTCCACACCATTGCCCCATCCGCCGCTCTGCCAGGTCCATGTACCCGTGAAAGTGATGTTGGTCCCCGTCAGGTTCGCGTTGATCAGCACGTTCGAGGAATTGACCGTCCCGATGAGATTGAAGTTTCCAGCCCAATGATTGACGCCCGCGCCGATGAAGTTGCCGCCCAGCGTCCCGGCGGCGACCCGAATCGTTCCCGTCCGGGCCTCGACCGTGCCAGTGTTTATCAACCGGAGCGTCTCCGCAACAGACGTGATCCCGCTGCCTCCGGATTTCACGAACACTCCGTGGTTCTGAATGCTGCCGCCGCCGCTGCCGGAGTGAATGAACAGGTCGTCGCCCGTGGATTCCAGGGTCCCGTGATTGATCACTTGCGCCACGCCGCCAGCGTTATCCAGGTAGAAAACCGACGGCCCCGTCAGGCACACTGCACCCAGGTTGGAGAGCGGGCAAAACAGCGTCTTGTAATTGCCCGGCACCAAGGTCAGCAGCGTGTTGGCTGCCACCGAGAAGCTGTTGTCCGTGCCATTGCCCAGACTGCCGCTCTGCCACGTCCAAGTGCCGGTGAGGGTGACGTTGGTGCCCGTCAGGTTCGCGTTGACCAGCACATTCGAGGAGTTGACCGTGCCAACGAGATTGAAGTTGCCATACCAGTGGTTAACTCCGGCCCCGATGAAGTTACCGCTGAGCGTCCCGGCGGCAATCTGGAAAGTGCCTGTCTGCACCTCGACCGTGCCGGTGTTTAGGACACTGAGCGTATTTGCGACGGCCGTCACTCCGGTGCCGCCGGATTTGACGAAACGTCCATAGTTCTCCACGCGTCCTCCACCGTTGCCGGAGTGTGTGAACAAGTCGTCTGACTGGGATTCGAGGGTCCCGTAATTCACCACCCGCGCCGCGCCGCCGCTGTTATCCAAGTAGAGCACCGAACCGCTGCGCAGCCGGATGAGACCTTCGTTGATGAGCGGGCAGAAAAGGACCTTGTAGTTGCCCGGTAGGATGTCCATGACGGTGTTGGCGGCCAGGGCCAACCCCTGGGAGGAACTGGTGATGTTGCCGCGAGTCCAAAGAATGGTGCCCGAGAAACCCAACGGCTGGCTGATGTTTACCGTGCCTCCCGTGTCAATCACCACGGTATCACCCGCTGCGGGTTTGCCGACTGGCGACCAATTCAAGTCATCGAACCAGTCGGTCGAGACGACCCCCGTCCACGTCCGGGTTTCTGCGGTGGCCGAGACTGCAAACAACAGGCTCAGCGTCATTTGAACTAGGGCAAGCCGAAGCGAAGTCTTCATATTTGGGAGCAGATTGGTTTCTTGGCTTATATGGTAAGCCCGCTGTCAAGCGCGGGACAGCTTCGGACTGGGGGGGCATGAGGTGTCTCGTGCTTTTTCCCACTCGCGCTTCGGTTGGCGAAGCACCGGTCTCAGGATCGGTGCGTTCTGAGGGATGCATCCTCATTCTCCGCCGATTTGGAGACCGGCGTTCCAGACGGGCGATTCACTTGGTCTGATTGGAAACGCCCTTCCGGGTTGACGGTTCAGCGGGTGGTGGGCCTTCTGAAGCAAGTTGACGGCAGGATTCCCACTGCTGCTCCCAACGCTGACTCAAGTCGCGGACTTTGTTGGGGTAATGCGCGGCGAGGTTGCGCATTTCGCCGCGATCGGTTTTGAGGTCGTAAAGCTCCCAATCGCTGTTCTTGTCGGCGACAAGCTTCCAGTCGCCCACTCGTAAGGCGCGGTTGCCTTCGTGTGCCCACCAGAGCTGCGCGCGATGAAGATCCGTGTCTTTGGAGAGTAGTGGCACGAGGCTGCGACCGGGCCGGGGTTCGAGCGGCGGCCCGTTCCACTGCGCGAGCTGCCGGCCGCCGGCAAGTTCGAGGAACGTAGGGACGAAATCAATCACGTGCCCCGGTGTGTTGCGGAGTTCGCCACGAGCCTTGATCCCCTTGGGCCAGTGAACGATCAGTGGCGTGCTGATACCGCCTTCCTCCACCCACGTCTTGTGGCGGCGCAACGGGGTGTTCGCGGTGCTCGACCATCCGGGGCCGAGGCAGAGATGCGTGGCCGCCGAGCCGGCCGGAGCATCCGGATCATGGCCGTCGTCGCGGACCATCATCTCGGCGCTCGCGCCGTTGTCGGAGAGAAACAAGATGAGCGTGTTGTCGAGAGCGTTCATCTGGCGGAGTTGCTCAACGACGCGTCCGATCTCGTGATCCATGCGATCCACCATCGCGGCGTGGATGGCCATTTTGGTGGCTTGGAACTCGCGTTGTGAATCGTTCAACTCTGTCCATGGCACAGGGCGATTCGTTTCGCCAGGACCGAGCTGCGCGACGGCTTTGGAGAAGTCGTAAGGCGGACCGACCTCACGTTCGAGCGGCGGCAGAGCGTGCTGGATCAGTTGCAGTTTCTTCATTCGCTCCCAACGTTGCTGGCGGACGGCGTCCCAGCCTTCGAGATAACGGTCGCGATACTTAGCGATGTCTTCAGGCCGCGCCTGCAACGGGAAGTGTGGCACGACAAAACAGAAGTAACCGAAGAACGGCTGCGTGGCGTGCCGCTCCGCGTGCTGCTTTAGAAACTCGACGGCGCGGTCGGCGATGTGAACGGTGGAGTAGTAACCCGTCCCGCGTTCGACCGGCGGCAACTTCTGATCATCCAGGAAATGGCTGCGCGGGTTGAAATTGCGGCCGCAGTCTTCGAGGTAGTAGGAGCGATCGAAACCGTTGGCCACGGGCATGCCGTCCACGTGCCACTTGCCGGAGTGATAGGAGCGGTAGCCCAACGGCTTGAGCATCTGTGGCAACAGTTGCGCCCACTCGGGGCGCGTGCCGCCGCTGCCACTCTTTACGCCGGGCACGGTGTCACGCCGGACCTGTTGCGGGTAATAGCCCGTGAGAATCGAGGCGCGGGTGGGCCAGCAGCGTGTGGTGTTGTAGAATTGGGTGAAGCGCAATCCGTTTTGTGCCAGCCGATCCAGATTCGGCGTCGCAATTTCGCTGCCGTAGCAACCGAGGTCGGAGTACCCCATGTCGTCGGCGAGGAAGATGACGATGTTAGGCGGTTTTGTGGCGGCAGGTTGCGGGCTGGTGCATGAAGCCACAGACAACACCAGCGCCGTGGCACATGCCAAGGATGCGGGATACCGTGCGATCATGGGCGAGAGTCTGACGGTCCACCGCGGGATTGGGAAGTCTGGAGGAGGTGGATGGCTTTTGAGGCTTGCCGGGCATAATCGAGACTGGGAGATTCGGCGCATGACAATTCCCCGGTGGATTCGAGTGACGCTCTGGAGCATCTTGGCGGTCGTCTTGCTGGTTGCCACTTTCGTCGGCGCAATCTGGCTCTACTTCCATCCGAGTTATCAGCGGACAAACGGCGTGGTATACGGCCAACGCCAGGGCCGTGGACTCACGCTGGATGTCGTGCGTCCGGCGAAACCGAACGGATTCGGAGTGGCGCTGCTGGTCAGCGGTGGCTGGAAATCCAGCACTAACTCCTTCCAGCCGTGGATGGCTGCGCCGCTCTTGCGCCGGGGCTATACCGTGTTTGCTGTCTGCCACATTCCGCAACCGCAGGCGACGGTGATGGAGATAAACGACGACATGCATCGCGCGATCCGTTTCATCCGGCACAACGCGCAGCAATACGGCGTGGATCCGAATCGCCTCGGAGTCACGGGAGGCAGCGCCGGCGGACACCTGAGCTTGATGCTCGCCACGCGCGGCGGTCCGGGGCCGACGGATGCGCCGGACGCGGTGGACCGCGAAAACAGCGCGGTGCAGGCGGTCGCCATCTTCTATCCCGTCACCGATTTGTTGAACCTCGGCGATTCGACGGAGAACCTGCACGACGGGGGGCCGCCCAAGAGCTTCGTGAAAGCGTTTGGTCCGAACTCGACCAACTTGACCATCTGGAAAGGCATCGGCCACGATCTCTCGCCGATTTTCCACGTGCGTTCCAACCTGCCCCCCACCTTGATCTACCACGGGGACGCGGACACGCTGGTGCCGTTGGACCAGTCGCAGCGTTACCAAGCCGAGGCGCGCAAGCTGGGTTGCGTGGTGGAACTGGTGGTGCATCGCGGCGGAAAACACGGCTGGCTAAGCATGGTCTGGGACATCCGGCAATTCGGCAACTGGTTTGACCGACATCTGCACCCATGAACCTCTTGCCGGTCACTTGACTGGCTTGCGCGGCGTAAAGCTGTACGGCTTTGTGTCGGGCACGACCCGGACGGGAGTGGTGAATTTGAACGGCGCGGCGGTACCGCCCGGGAATGTGAGTTCGACGAAGAACGCTGTCCACCCTTTCGCCGGTTTCGGAACGCTGGCTACGAAGATGCCGCCGCCCTGATCGGTCAACGGCGCGCTGAGCCAGTTCGTCCCGAAAGTTTCCAGCCGGAAATCGCGCGCACTTGGATTGGTTGCCTGCCAGAGCTTGACCTCGGTGGGCTTGTCCTGAGTCTTCACCCGAATCGAGCCATCGCGTTCCATCGTCCAACCGAACCTCGGCAACGGCACGTTGTGGAGCACGGCGTGGTAGCAGGCCTCGAGGGTTTGGTAGGCGTCCGATCCTTTGAGCGAATGATCGGCATTGGGGACATAGCGCAGGTATTTCACGCCGGGCAAATCGTCGAAGTAGAATTGCGATGAATCCGGTAGGAAGAATTGGTCGCCGGAAGCGTTGAGGATGAACTTGGGCATCGTCAGCCGGTCGCGATATTCGTACATATCCTCGATCTTGAGCAGCGCGTGCATCTCCGGTGTGCCCATCCAATCCATGATGTTGAACGCGGTATAATCCCCGACGGCTGGAGCCCAGAAGCCGTACGCGGCGTAATGATGCAGCATGGACGGCTCAAGGTTCAGCACGTCAATGACGATGGGCATAATGGCGATCACGCGCTTGTCCACGGCGGCGGTGGTCCATGTGGTCCAGCCCCGCTTGGACCCGCCAGACACGACGAAGCCGTCCACCTTCCACTGCCCCCCTTGGGGGCTTCCGCAAAAGGTGGTGATGGTGTCCATGGCCCGCACGGCAGCCTTGGTCATCGGCAGGCGAGCCGGCCACTTCGGGTCTCCGGTTAGCAGGAACTTGTCCCAAGTGTAAGCAATCAAGGAATCCTCCTTCCTGCCTTCCGTTTCGCCAGCGAACACCAGAGGTTGATTGGGGACCATTTTCAACTCGGTGACGACGGATTTCGTGGTGAGCGCGATCTTGATGAGGTTCTCATT
The DNA here is from genome assembly GCA_964634255.1 of uncultured Verrucomicrobiota bacterium. GTDB lineage: Bacteria > Verrucomicrobiota > Verrucomicrobiia > Limisphaerales > MWDV01 > MWDV01. The sequence continues at coordinate 16,525 of CAZWJC010000005.1, forward strand.
GGCCGAAGTCGGCACTTTACCGTCGTTCGCGCCGCCCGCGATCATGAGCAACGCCTTTGAGCTGGCAACCTCGTCTGGCTTGACCACGATCATCCAGTGTTTCCAAATGGGCCGGTCCACTTCTTTGGGCGTCAACCAAGCCTGCGAAGTCATCTCCAACAGGGAGACCTTGTAGCCCTTTCCCGGCAGTGTGCTCACCAGGCTGAAGCTGTAATTGGTGTCGGGCTTGGCGACGTAATCGTCCAAGGCGGTGCGTTCGCTGGCAACTGAGCTGGAAGGCACACCGGCCGTGGACTGAGGCGACGACGGCTTTGGGGAGCAGCCGGCCAGGATGAACGTGGCAATCGCAGCCAATAGGCAGCGGTTCAAGAGCAGGTTGAACTTCTTCATGGTCGTATCAAACAGAATCCGTCTGGTGGTGCGAGGCCGGCCTGCGGAGGCGAGGGGTGCCGGAGGGATTCGAGTTGCGGCTACGGGGAGACGTAAATGACGCGGACAAGCGATATATGGAGTGACCGGTTGGGCGTGACGCACGCCTGCCTATTAGCATCAGCCGAGCACCGCGGCAACCGATTTGTTTTGACGGAGGCAGCGGATCTGGTTTTCGAACGATGAAGGCTCGGTGCTACTCGCTTACCAGCACCGTGGCCGGGGCCAGGCGATCAGTCTGAGTGCGTCGGGGCCGTGCGGCGGCGTTTGTCAATGAAGTCGTGATAACTTGCATTGCGGATTAAATGTCCTGTTTCGACGGATTCTCAGCCGGTCACTTCCCAAGAATGCGGTAGAATGAACGGTTGTTGGTGCGGCTGATTGAGAAGCTGCGATTGGTCGTCGCCGGATCAAGGTTCTCCCACACCGCATCAGCCAGGCTGGGCGCTGTCTGTAATTGAAAGGGAGCGAGTCCTCCCTTCCAGCTCAAGACCAGGTTGTCACCCTGCAACGTGGCGCTGACTTGGATCGGCACAGATACGGTTACGGTGAGTGCTGCCACCGCGCTGGTGGCGCTGCCGGCGAGGTTGGTGACGATGACGGTGTAATTGCCCGCATGCGCCGGCTGGACACCGGTGATGGAGTAATTGGTGGCCGTCGCTCCGACGAGGTTGGCGCCATTGAAGCACCATTGGTACGTCAACGGTGCGCTGCCGCTGGCGGCGACAGCGAAGGAGACGTTTGCGCCCGCGACAACGGTTTGGCTTTGAGGCTGGTTGGTGATTGCGGGGGGCACGGCCACGGTGAGTGCTGCCACCGCGCTGGTGGCGCTGCCGGCGAGGTTGGTGACGATGA
>CAZWJC010000005.1:17908-69348 GCA_964634255.1 uncultured Verrucomicrobiota bacterium
GGTACGTCAACGGTGCGCTGCCGCTGGCGGCGACAGCGAAGGAGACGTTTGCGCCTGCGGTAACGGTCTGGCTCTGGGGGGGACTGTCGATGATCGGCTTCGAACCAGCGTTTACCACCAGCGTTGCCACTCGACTGGTTACTGAACCCGCCGGGTTGAGAACGATGACCTCGTAACCGCCCCCGTCGCTCGCGGTCACAACGGAAAGTGTGAGTGCGCTGCTGCTGGCGCCGGGGAGGTTGGTGCCGCCTTTGCGCCACTGGTAGGCGAGCGGTGCGTCGCCCGTGGCCGAGACAGTGAAGCTTACGGCGACACCTTCGGTGACCGACTGGCTTTGGGGCTGGGCGGTGAGGGCCGGCCCCAGGACAGTGCCCAAGAGGGTCAGCCGCAGATCGAACGCGACGTCGCTACTGCTCCGGCTAGATTGGTGGACCTCGGCCGCAATGAGGTTCGAGCCGAGCTTGAGGTAGTTGGTGGACAGGGTGGCGGTCTGCCAGACGGTGCCTTGGTCGGAACAGTTGGTGGCCAACTGCGTGTAGGCGACGATACCCGTTGGCAGGTTGTCCCGCCATACCGGCGTGCCGTTAATGTAAACAATCGCTCCGTCGTCGCGCATGACTTCCAGGAAGAGGTTCGTCATGCCGGCCAAGGACGCGATGTTGACCTGCTTTCGGAAGTAGTACGCCGGGTGTCTGTTGTTGGAGGTGCCCCCGTAGCTCAAGATGGTGGTGAAACCGCTGTTGGCCGTATCGGTCTTGAAGCCCAGTTTGCCGGCGCCGCTGGACCAGGTGACATCACTGAAGTCTTCTGCGTTCCAGTTCGTAGCCTGCGCCACCCCATTGTCGAGATAGCGCCAGGTGTCACCGGCCGGAATGAGGACGGAGTTGGCCAGGACATTGCGCACAAAAACCGTTACGGTCGTTGACGCGCTCGAATCGCCACCGTCGTCGCGGGCGATCGCGCTCAGAGTTCGATAACCAGAAGTCGCAGGCCTCCAACTGAAACTGAAGGGCGACGTCGTTACGGTGTTCAGGAGGGTGCCGTTCTCGTAGAACTCGACCGCCGCCACTGCCCCGTCCGCGTCGGTCGCCTGGGCCGACAACACCACACTTTCGCCAGGAGCGAAGACCGCCCCGGTTGCGGGTGCAATGATCGAAACGGTGGGTGGTTGCGAGGTCACCGTGATGCTCACAGCCTCGGAGAGCGCCACGCCGCCGCCGTTGTCCACCGCACGGGCTTTGAGTTCGTGGACGCCCGCCGGTGCGTTGCTCCAGTTGAACGTAAACGGCAACTCGGTGCTGCTGCCTATTTGGACACCGCCAGCGTAGAACTCAACCGACACCACTGATCCATCTGGGTCGTGGGCGCTGGCGACCAGGGAAATGGCGGGCGTGCGCCCCACGACTGCGCCCGGGAGCGGTGCGGTTAGCGCGACGGAAGGAAGCTGGTTGACGCCGTTCGTCTTCCCGGCCGAAGTCGCGCCGGCAACCCAGTTGGTCGGATCGTTGCCAAACGCGGCCAGTGTCCGACGTTGCAGGGAGTTGCCCAGTCCGTCCGCAAGCGACGACCAGGCCAGGCTGTCGCCGTATTGCACCTTCTCCGCGAGCATGTAGGGAACAAAGACATTCGTCGTCAGGTCCGGTTTATCCGGCCATTTCAACTCGATGGTATCTTCGCTGTTGTCGAGTTTGCCCGACCACGGACCATATACGGACACGGTTTGAGGCACGTCATAAAGCGCGCGGAAGTTGGCCAGTCGCGTTGCGTTAGTCGAGGGGTCAAATCCGACGATGAGCAACCGCGCACCCGCCGCCAGGGATTGGTTCAAGGGGAAATCGAAGTCCACCGCGTTGCGCAGCCGCCACGTGTTGGTCCGCGCTGCGGTGCCGTAACCGGGCTCGCTCGTGAAGGTGCAATAGAGCGGCACGTTGGTCGTCGCGATGTTCTGCAGCTCAATGAACTCGTCCAGATCGTTGTCCGTGCCATTCGTCAGGTCCGGTGGGTGATACATGATTTCGGAGACCACGATTGGCCCGACGCGTGGCGGCGCGTTGTTCGTGCCGAGCGTCTTCGCGCTCTGGAGCACAAGCAATTCCTTGCCTTGACTGGTGACATGTCGGCCGAAGCTCACGCCGTTGGGTGACTCTGGAAAATCAAACCCATGCACGTAACCGGTCAGGTTGGTGTTCGCATCCCCGCTGAACAGATAAGCCATTTCCCCATACTCGGAGAACAGAAAGCTGGTGGCGCCGACGTTGAAATGTCCGGCGTCGAGGATCAGGTATCCGGCGGCGGGAATGGTCGTGCCGGCGGCGATGCGGTATTTCTTCGGATGGTAGAAATCGTCGGTGAGAAACCAGCCCCCGACGTTCACCGGGGCTGCGGAGGGATTGAACAGCTCAACGGCATCCACGTCCGGCAGGTCGGTGTGGGCGAGAATCTCGTTGATCAGCACCGTGGGAATCGTTGGCAGGACATCCGCGCTGCCGGGGGAACCATTCAGCGCACCGCCGGCCCGCCAGCTCGCCTTGTCGCCCCAAGTGGACCAGAGCGCATTCTCGTCCCGGATTTCGAGTGAGAAGCCGAGACCGTCCGTGATGGGATACCAACTGTTGTTGTATGCGAATTCCAGCACCTTCTCGCCCGAGGAGTCGTCTAGGCGTAACGTTTCGCCACTGCTGTCCAGTGCGCCGACGTATTCGCCGGCGATCAACCGGCCACTGCCATGCCGGGCGGTGAATGCAGTCTGGTTCCGGACCACCAAGACGCGCTGGCCGGGCAGGAGTTGAGTAACGGCGCTGCCGGTGAAGTTGAAGAGTACACCGCCGGAGAATCGCACGTTGGCGAGATTCAGCGTCACGCTGGTTGAGATGTTCTTGAGCTCGATGTACTCGAACTGCTGCGCGTCGCTATCGAGGGCCGGGGCGGGTGACGGGTTGTACATGATCTCTGTGATGCGCAAATAACGCTGCACGGCTGAAGGCGTGCCGACGAAGCCGTTGGTGGAAACCAACCGGCCGAGGTTGTCCGTCAGGGCGAGGCTTTCCCCCCACGCATTGAGATGGCCGCTGGCTCCGCCCTGCACCAACAAGCCCATGCCTCCACGCGGCGCAAGGGCTCGACTGCGGAAGGCACGCGAGCTGGGCGTAACGTATAGTGCGGTTCGCGCCGGAAGGACGGTGCCAGGTTGGAACTTGTGCCCGATGCCTCCCTCAAGTTTCCACTCTGAAATGTCTACGGCAAACCCGTTGGCGTTGGTCAGGCTGACGAACTCCTCGTCCTGGTTGCCTGAGACAGGATTGTAGTCCCAGCCGACGATGGAGATGACAACGTTGGTTGGTTGAGCGAGCGGGATTCCGGCGTTTTGGGCTTTGCCGATGCCAACGGACAACGCCGTGTTGGTGACGCTGTGTTTACCGTAGAAATATTGCCGGCGTTTGACGATAAAATCGTTGATCAGGATGTTGACCCCGTTGGCTGGCGTGATTCCGGGATCGAAGTTGCACTGGCCGCCATTTCCGGGCCAACCCCACCAGTTGCGGTCCCGCAGCGCTTCCTCAGCGATGAGATCGCGCCAGGTGAGCACCTTGGTTTCCAGCGGCAGCGCGCTGGTCGGCGTGCCGGGTGGCTTCACCCAGGTATCGAGAAAGGTGCGCATGCGGCGGAGGAACATCTCGCGGGCCTGTGGCACTTGAAAGATCGCGTCGTACATCCGGTTCCAGTTCCCACCACCACTGGAAGGGATGGCCTGTGAGGAACCGTAGAGCGGGAAGCTCTTAAGGTTGTCGTTCGTCACTTGGATGCCGTTGTATTCCCAGGAATCCATGTAGGCGGCGCCGAAGGAGAGATTCATGTCGAACGGCACAATCCGCCAGAGGTCGTCGCCGTCATTGTCGTGATAGACACTCATGTTGGCCCACACGTCGTCGTTCTCATGGACGAACCGCGCGACGACGAGATAGTTGATAATCTCTGGCAGATCGAGGCGGTCGAGCATGTTGGTCCAGCGCTGGCCGCTGGTCAGGGATTCGGCGATGCTGTTGGCTAGGGCTGTGTAATCGGTATTGCCTTCCCATTTACGGGTCTTCTTTTCGAATCCACCGGTGCTGCTCCCCCACGGATCAATGACACCGGCGGCATTGTACAGCGCGCCGTTCGGGTCGTATCCCAGCCGTTCCAGCAGCTCCTCGCCATGGACGTCGTTGTGATTGGCGAGTTGGTAGAATGCGCCATTGAGCTGCAGCCGCCACGGTTCGTAGAAGGGCGCCGGGGCGCCCGTGACGTCGCACAGCCAGAAGCTCAGCCCCTGTCGCATGAACGCGGGGTCGGGATAGTCAGCCGTGAAGGAGGTCTTTCGGACGCGACCGCCGGGGCCGGGATGCCGGAAGGGATGTTCCTTGTTGAATTCAACGCGGTGGGACTTCTTGTAATAACCCGACGTGCTGTTGCCGCGGAGGGACATGAAGATGTTGTCGTAGAATTCACCGTCGTAGAATGCTGAGACGCGCCCGCCTGCCTGCGAATCCGCTCCAGTCTGCGAAGTGCTGCCGCCAGGGCCCGTGCCCGGCTGGAGGACGCTCGTTGGCGCAAAGAGGTGAAGAACCGGCAGCTTGCTGCTGACGTAATCTGGCTGAATGACCGTGCCCAGGTACTCCGCCGTATCTGTGGGACTTTCGAAGAGCGGCCAGCGTGAGGTGCGGCTCAGCGAGTCTCCGGCGGTGATATACCATCGCACCATCTGGCCGGCGGAATAATTCGCCGGGGCGATGACCGCGCCATAGACGCCGTCACCCGCGGCGCCATCGCCGTGCGCTCCGTCGTCTCGCAAGGCAACGCGATTCGTGACGCCGAACATTACGCGCCAATTCAAGGTAACGCTGGTTACAGGGGCGAAGGCTTGGGCGACCTTGCAGGTGACGGTGAGGCTCTGGTTGACGGCAGGCGTGTTGGGGAAGTGGCCAGCGAAGGTTATGATCGGCCCGAGGTCCTTGGCGCCAGTGCCGTTAAGGCCGGTGGGCGTTGGGACCACAAAATAGCGCCCCTCCGCCTGATACGCCGTTCCGCTCCAGGCCAGTTCCGCAAGCAGGAGGAAGCTTGCGTCGCTGGTGGTCAGGTTGAGTCCTTGGATGGCCAGCATGTTGTCGCCGCTTACCAGTGAACTGCACAAGCTCGTGAGGTCGAACTCCGCAAACTGCACGGCATCTTCCGGCGCGCGGGCGGCGGTGGCAGTAGAATTCCACTCCGGATCGGACGGCGTGTTGGCCCCGGCTGCGGGGGCGCCGTTCAGCCAGGCCGCAAAACCATCCTCATACTTCACGCGCAAGGTGAGTTGATCCGGCAACGCGCGGTTGGTGAATGCGAACGGCAGCCGGTAGAAGACCGAGGCATTGACGTTCTGCATCGCCGCGCGGACATCGCTCTTGATCAGGGCTGCGTAACCGGAATGGGAGCCGAACCCGATGCCATTTGTGGCGGCGGTCCAGGTCATCGCGTTGAAATTGTTCGAAGTCCAAGTCCGACCGAAGCTCTCGTCCAGTGGAATTGTCACGCGACCCACCGTGCCCGTGCTGATCGCTGTCTGGGAGAAGGGCTGGGCTCCAAAACCAAAGGACACGTCCGGCATCTGTGCCGGGTACGTCGGCGAGAACTGCGTGGCAATGCTGCCGTCGGGGCGGACCAGGGCCAGGTACTCACCGGCGGCGTCGAGTTTGAAATTCGTGTGCAGCGCGGCGCCGGGAGTGCGCCGGTTGCGATCGGAGGCAAATACGATGAGATGCTGTCGGGGGGGCAGATTCGTCGCCGGGAATTGCCACTTGGCCAGTTTGCTGGAGGAGTCCGTGAGATACCAACCCGCCAGGTTCACGTTCGTCGCGCCGGCATTATAGACTTCGAGCCAATCCGAGTACTCGCCGTAGTCGTCCGCAAGCGTTCGGCTGTTGCTCGCCATGAACTCAGTGATCTGAATCTGAGCGGACACGGGACGCAGCGGGGAAGCGCATAGTGCGCACAACGCAACAAGCACGAGTCTCGATTTCATTACTCTTCGATACCGTTGATATTCTCGACGTGCATGCGCACCGGGAGGGAGCGACACGGGCACGTTCCGGGGAGTGGTTGGACCGGAATGATCCATCCTTCCCGCGCCCGTCCGGGCGCGAATCCCACTAAGGAGAGTTTCGCATACCCCGCCATCGACCGCCATCCCACAAATTGATTACAACCTAGAGGATCGTAGGTGGCTACGCCGCGTAGCCAATTACGCCAAGACGCACCAGGGACACAGGTAAGTGACTTGAGCCAAAACGACAACCGTGGCAGGCTGGGTGCGTTGTGATGCTGAACCAGTCACCTCTCGCGATTTGCAGGTTTCCTTGCTGCGTGTGCTTCGTCCTGCTGCTGGCCGCCGCCCAAGTGGAAACGCTCTCCGCGGTGACTCCAGACCCGGCTGCGAATCTGGTTTTCCGCTCGTGGGACACCGTGGCGGGTCTGCCGCAAAACTCTGTTACCGCCATGACGCAGACACGCGATGGCTACCTTTGGTTGGGCACGCGTGATGGGTTGGCGCGTTTCGATGGCGTGCGTTTCAAGGTGTTCGGCTTGGAGGAAGGGCTGCATAGCGTAGATATCCAAACGGTGTTGGAAGACCGTCAAGGCACACTGTGGATTGGTTCCTACGGCGGCGGATTGGCCAGGTTGCGTGACGGCCAGGTCGAAGTCGTGCCGGCGGCCACGCGCAGTGCGGGAAGTGACATCGTCACTGCCTTGGCAGAAGACGCGACGGGCCGCCTTTGGGTTGGGACGCGGGCGGGGATTCGCTTCCTGCAACACGGGCGGCTCGTTGAGGACGCAGCGTTCGGGAAGGCGGCTGAGGCGCCCATTCGCTCCTTGCTGTTGGACCGGCGCGGCACCATGTGGATTGCCACCTCCGGCGAGGGACTCCACGAGTGGCGTGACGGACAACTGTCGCTTACTAAGGGGCCGTTTGCTGATCCGCGCATTGGGGCGCACTGCATGCTTGAAGATCGGCAGGGGAGGTTCTGGGTGAGCATCGGCAACGGGATAGTCCTCTGTCGACAGGAGAGCACGTGGCGGGTTTACAGTGAAACCAACGGTTTGCCGTGGGCCTACATCAGTTGTCTTGCCGAGGACGCTGACGGCACGGTTTGGGCGGGATCGCTGGATAACGGGCTTTACTATTTCGACAACGATCGCTTCCGGGTCGTTCGGGCAAGTGATGGTCTGTCCGCCGACGACATTCGGAGCCTGTTGCTCGATCGGGAATCCAACCTCTGGGTGGGGACTCGGACCGGCGGACTGAATCGTCTCAACCGACGTAAGTTACTACACTCCGGAGTAGCACAGGGATTGACGAATGACTATACGCGGTCGGTGGCCCAGACGACGGACGGGACTTTGTGGGTCGGCACGACCGGCGGGGGCATCTATCAGGGCACGCCGCTGGCACTCCTCCCGTTTCGTCCCGACACTGGGGGGATCATCTATGCGCATGTCGAGTCGGTACTCGCGGCGCGGGACGGCAGCGTGTGGTGGGGAGCGGCGGTCGGTTTGTTGCGGTGGCAAGACGGCCGATTGACGCACTGTATCACAAACGAGCCTTGGATACAGTCCTCCTCCGTGACCGCGATGCAGGAGGACAATGCGGGCGGTCTGTGGCTCGGAACGCTGCAGGGGCGCTTGTTGCACTGGCGGGGCGACCGGTTTGAGGAATTTCCGTTGCGTGTGGCCCGCGGCTCCATCACTGCACTGGCGACGCAAGCTGACGGCTACCTCTGGGTTGGATCCAGCGGTGGGGGACTCCGTCGAATCCGGCAAGGAGACGACCAGGTTTTTTCAGTGACGAATGGCCTTCGCAGTCCCTCCATCCGCACCTTGCACCTCGACTCAGAGGGCGTGCTCTGGATCGGTACGGCGGGCGGTGGATTGAGTTACTGGAAGGATGGATCGGCTACCAGCTTCACCGAGATCCAGGGCCTCGGGGCACGCACGGTGTCCCAGATTATCGAGGACGACTTCGGCCATCTCTGGCTGGGCACGAGTCGTGGCATCATCAAAGCGAGGAAGCACGACCTTACGGAATGTGCCGCCGGGCGGCTGTCGTTTGTGCATACCCGCTCCTACGGCGCCAACGATGGGATGCCAGCCGAGGAATGCTCCGGCGGTTTTTGCCCCGCGGGGCTGAAGATGCGGGGCGGGCTGCTGTGCTTCTCAACCGTGAAAGGCTTGGTGTTCGTGGATCCCCGGGCAGAATCAACTACAGCGCCAACGCCTGATGTGATGTTGGAGGATGTGCTCGTTAATGGAAGGGTACTCCCCATTTCAACTGAAAGCACCCCAGGCAACGGTGGCGCAGCGGGTCTTTCCAAGCGGGCTGGGCGGGTCGTGCCGCCTGGCGATCGTTCGATTGAACTGCACTACACTGCCATCCAGTTCAAGTCGCCGGAGCGCGTCGGCTTCCGCTACCGGTTGGAGGGGGTGGATCGCGATTGGGTGGAGGCGGGACCAAGGCGGGCCGCTTACTACCAAGGGCTGACGCCTGGCGATTACATATTCCGGGTGAAGGCCTGTAATGCCGAGGGTGTGTGGAGCGATCAGGAAGCGTCGGTGGCAATCAGCGTGCAGCCGTTCTTCTACGAGACCTGGGTCTTCGTGGCCAGCGTCGCGGTGGTGTCGGCGAGCGTCATCGCTGGTGCCCTGTGGCTCATGGTGCGACGACGCTATCAACGCCGATTGGCGCGGCTGCAAATGCAGCATGCCGTCGAGCGTGAACGTCTGCGCATCTCCCAAGACATGCATGACCACGTGGGCGGCATTCTCACGCAAGTGTCCCAGTTGACCGACATGGGGCGGGGTGAAACCGAGGAGCCGTCCATCCGTAGCCGGTTTGAACGGATCGGCGGCCAGGCTCGCGTGGCGGTGCAGGCCTTGGACGAAATCGTGTGGGCCACCAATCCCAAGAACGACAATCTCGCCAGCTTTGTCGAATACGTCAGCCGGTTCACCGACGAGTTTTTCGAAGGCACCGGGATCCGTTGCTGGCAGGAGGTGCCGACCACCTTGCCCAGCCTCCCGTTGCGGGCGGATGCCCGGCACAATGTTTTCCTCGCGGTGCGTGAGGCGTTCAACAATGCGCTCAAGCATTCTCAAGCCACCGAAGTCTGGCTGCGGCTGGCGGTGGAGGGGGAGCGCGTTATGCTGGAGATCGCCGACAACGGATCTGGTTTTACGCCGCAGGCGGTGGCGCCCGGCGGCAATGGATTGCATAACATGCGGGTGCGCCTCGAAGAGGAGGGCGGGCGTATGGAACTGACCAGCGCACCGGGACGCGGCACAACCGTGCGATTCGTTTTTCCGGTGACCGCAGCGACATGAGATCGTTCCGGGCTAACACAAATGTGGTATGGTGCATCAACCGTTGCGCGGTGTATGACTAGCCGCAAGTTGAACAAATCCATTCAAGTCGCCTTGGTCGAAGACGACGCCGGCGTGCGGGCCAACCTGGCAAAGATGATCGACAGCGCGCCTGGGTTCCGGTGTCAGGCGGCGTACCCCGACGGGGCTGCCGCGCTCGCTGGCATTCCCGCCAACCGGCCGGATGTGGTCCTGATGGATATCAACTTGCCCGGAATGCTCGGGCCGGAATGCGTGCGGCGGCTCAAGGGGGTTGTGCCGGGCTTGCCGGTGATCATGCTCACCGTGTACGACGATAGCGAGCAGGTCTTCAAATCACTGATGGCTGGGGCCACCGGTTACCTGCTCAAACGGACACCCAAGGAGAAACTGCTGGAAGCCATTCGCGAGGTTCACGACGGCGGCGCGCCGATGTCCCGGCAAGTGGCCCGGCGTGTGGTGCAGTTTTTCCAAGGGATCGACCAGATGCCCGGGCCAAAAGATGCACCGCGCGCTCCGGAGATGGCGACGCTGACGGAGCGGGAAGAGCAAGTGTTGGCCGGCTTGGCCAAGGGTCATCTCTACAAGGAAATCGCGGATCAACTCAACATCAGTTTCGAGACGGTGCGCACGCACGTGCGCAGCATCTACGAGAAGCTGCATGTCCACAGCCGCACCGAGGCCGTGCTGAAGTACTTCGGCAGGTAGGCTGTTGCCGAAGCGGTCGTTGCCGGCCACCCAATCAACCATTCGAGACTCGCCTCTCGGACTTCAAGTCAAGGGGGAGAAATGGTTGTGCAGGCGATGTTGAGCACCGAAGTCGCGACCATGAACGACGTTTGGCCCGTGAGGCTGATGGAGCTATGCAGTGTAGCCAAAGGCACGGCAATAGGGGACGAGCCGGCTTTGGTAAGGTGCGAGTGCCTCTGCGTATCGTTCCCAGCGGCCGATCGCCCGCCGGTAAACCGGCTGGGTAACGTCGTGATAGGTGGGGGCAAACAGGAACTTGCGCCTGGCGGTCTCGTAATAACGAGTTTGGTTGGGGTGCCAGCTTAAGCCAAGGAACTCCGTGATGCGCTGGCCCTCCGCCTCCAAGTTGCCCACCACATCCTCATAGCGCGTTTCAATCCAGTTGAAGCCGCCGAGTTCGCGCAGGCGCAACCACACATCCATCAAGTCGCAGTAATGTTTGGTCGTGCGTTCCAGGCTTAGGAAATTGGCGTTGGTCAGGTTGAGCGTGATGTTGAGAAAGAAACAACTGATCACCACGTCGCGCGGATCGCGGAGGGCAATGATCACCTTGAGTTCAGGAAAGACCCGCAGCCATGCCGGAAGGGAAGCGGTTGGCGACGGGTTCTTGTCCAGCAGCACACGAGTTTGCGGTGTGGCTGGCGCTTCTCGCAGCAGACTTTTCAGGTAACGCTCTCGCAGCGTTTCACGCCGCCCCATGGGAATCGCGTCAAGGGTTTCCAGCCGACAGGCGCGATCGTCCTGAGGTGGGGCGATGCCGTGGAGAACCTCGCGCGTGAAGGCGTCGGACTCATCAAAAGCCAGCACTTCGGGATGCGCGTCCAGGATTTGCTCGATTAACGTGGTGCCGCTACGCGGGTGGCCGCCCAGAAACGCGGGTTGCCAGGCGGAGGCGAGGGCGGCGGGCCCTTCATTTTGCCACCGCTGTAGGATTTCGGGAGTCAGCGCGGCAAGCATCTCGCGGCGTCTTCGCTCTCCGTTGTCGTAACCTTGTTCGAGCAGGGTCACGTCGGTGATCCGACGCATCTGCGCCTTGGCCTCGCAAAGCCAGTGCATCGCTTCGGAATACTGGCCGAGCTGATCCAACACCACGCCCAGGAGATGCCGGCTGGCGTATTGAACATACGGGTAGCGAGGGCCGTCCTTGATCAAATCCCGCAAGGCTATCTCGGCCTCGGTATCCCGCTTTTGACGGTGGAGCAGGAAAGCCCGGAAGTAGCGCGCCTGGTCATCACGCGGATGCCGTGCGAGGCAGGCCTCGACGCATTGCCAGGCTTCGCTCAACCGACGTTCTTTCTCGAACCAGACGGCCAGGCTGATCTGCGCGTCTACGGAAGCGGGGTCGGTGGCGACGGCGCGCTCGAAAGCAGCGCGGGCTTGGTCGAGGTGGCGCAGCCCTTGGTACTGCTGGCCAATCATGACTAGCAACGCGGTGTTGTTGGGGGACAACTGCTGGGCGCGTTGGTAGGCCGCGTCAGCTAGGGCAAAATCCAGTTCGCCGCCGGCGGCATTGCCCAGCTCAAACCACAATTCCGCGATCGCCGGGTAACGTCGGACGAGGTCCTGATAGGCTGCCAATGCTGCCCCCGGTTGGCCGCCGAGCAACAGCCGCTGGGCTTGCTGCCAACGGGCAACATCGCGGGGTGAACGCCGCAGTTGGACGAGGTCTCCGGGCATCACTCAAGATTCCTCGGGCACGGAGTCCCAGCTCCCGGGGGGTCGGTAGGTCGCAGTTTGGAGGCTTCCCATCGTTGGGAGAGCCGTTGAACCACACCGCGAAGGCTTGCTTAACATCGGATGCAAAGGCTGCCGGAAGCCTGGACACTTTTCAACTAGCGAAGCAATCCGTACAGAAAGCGCGGCCGGGAATTGCTTCCCGGCCGCGCGATCTGACCCAACCAAACTAAGGCTTTGCGCGGAAGAACAGGTTCGGCTCCGTGGGCAGGAACGGATAGGGCGAACTGGTCGAAACCGGCGTCCACGTGGCGCCCGTATTGAGCGTCGGCGCACTTTCGAGCGTGCCGAACGGCCAGGTGATCGTGTAACCGATGCCGGGCGTGCCGAAGTCATATCGCAACTTCAAGGCGGCGGTATCCACCAGCGCATCGCTGGCGTACACCTGCCCGATTTCAGCTTCGGTCAGCACCCGGCTGTAGATGCGGAAGTCATCCATCAACCCGTCGTAGCGCTTCCAGTACCCGTCGTGGGATCGGCCGAGTTCGATTTGTTGGGTCGCGGGCCATGCCCACGCGGCCGTGTTCGGATTGCTGGCGGCAAGTGCGCCATCAATGTAAATGGCTACCAAGCCGCTGGCCGACTGATCGTAGGTGACGGCCACATGATGCCAGAGGTCGTCGGGCAGGTAGCCGGCGGAGAAGGAATTGGCTCCTCCAGAACATTGCACGAAAATGGCGCCGGCGTCATTCAGCGTAATTACCGTGCCGGAACCGGTCCGCCGGTCCATCAACATCGCCGCTTCAGCCCCCGGGCCAGGGATGCCAGCCACGTTCCCATTGAAACGCATCCAGAACGAGATGGTGCCGGTCGTTGAGTTAAAGTCCGCGTCTGCGGGAATGCGGATCTGGCTGCTGACGGCCGTGGAGAACTGTTGAACGCCCGAACGCGTGCGAGGTGTCGTGGCGGCATCGGTGCTGGCGGTGGTCCATGTCGTGCCGTAGTTGTAACCGTGATGCGGCGTGCCGGCGGGTTTGACATCCTTGATCACGCCACCCGGCGTGAGGGTGAGCCCGAGTTTGGCGCCGGTGCCGACCATGAACAGTGCGTTGATTTCACTCTGGCTGAGGGCGCGGTTGTAAACGGTCGTTTCGTCGAGTTGGCCGTAGAAATTGCGGCCAGGGCTACCAGGTTGGTTGCCCCCGAAGCCCGGAGGCGAGCTGATCGCCAAGGCGGCGTGAGTGGCGGTATTGACGGCTGACTTCAGAGTGGTTCCATCCGACATGTAGAACGTTGCCTTGGTAGGCTCGACCACCATGGCGCAGAAGGTCCAGACCTCGGCGGGCACAAACAGACCAGAGCCCCAACCCCACTGACCACCCTTCCAATGATAACGCAGCTCGCCTGGGGTGGGAGAGGTATCGTCGTTGAGGTGCATGCCGCCATCGCCCAGCCAGGCGGGCCAGCTTAAGTCGCCCGTGGTGAACGCCTCGGCGCGCTTCATCCAGCAGGTCACGGTCACGGTGTTCACGTTTAGCGGAAGAGTCGGCGCGCTGACAAATCCCGGGTTCATGCCCACCGAAAGGTTGTCGGTTTCAAGACCCGGTTGGGTCGGCGGACGCGGTCCCACCTGGTTCGCCACCGCGCCTCCATTGTGTTTGCCAGCCCAAGCTTTACCCAACGTGCCGCTGTTGACCGCAGAACCGGGGTAGGCCGGCTCGTTGAATCGCAGGTACTCCAGCGGGCTGTCGCTGCCGACGAGCGTTGCGTAGGGGGTCGTTCGGGCCGCGTTCGTTCCGTTCTGGTAGCGGGTCAGGAGTGCACTGGCCGGGAGTGCCGCGCCGTAGATTCCCAGTTCGTCCACGGAACCGCTGAAGGTCCAGCCACCCAAGCCACGGTCGCCCACGATGATCGGGGCAGCCGTGTTGGGAACGATGCGAATGAGAGCGATTTCTTCGGGAGTAATGGCGACGCCATCCTGCCGCGTCACAGTCGTCGCAGCCAGGACCCCGTTCACGTAGAGGGTGGGGGCGGTGCCGTCATAAACCACGGCGACATGGTGCCAGACTCCCGCCGTCAGGAGGCCGTCGGCGGTTGTGTAGTAGTAGTAGAAGGGAGCGCCGAGGTCCGTACCCACCAGGAAGCGCAAACCGGTGCTGTTCTGACGGAGCGCCCAGCCGTTGCGGTCATTCGTGTTGCTCGGGTTTTCGCCGTTGATCATGGATTGCACGATCAACCCGGTGCCGGCCGCAGCGGGCTTGATCCAGCATTCCACGGTGAATGCTCCGCTCGGGTTCAGACTGGCGTTATAGGGCACCGTAACCTTGCCGCCGCTCAATGTTGCCGCCGTCGCGGCGTCGCCTACCAACGCACCGGCGTCACCATGGACTGCGCTTCCAACGTACACACCATCACCCGCAGCGCCGAGACTCCCGCTGTTCAAGGCGGGATCCGGCAGGATGCTGGTTTCGCCATAGCGGAACCAGAGGAGCGGCTTGGTTTGCACCACGACAGACTCATAGGCGCCGGCGGGGGTCTTGACCGTGAGCGTGGCAGAGGCACTGGCTGTCGGGCCGACCGGATTGCTGACTTCGACGGTGTAGGTGCCTTGGTCGTTGCTGGTGATGCTCGGAAGCGTCAGGGAGGCATTGGTGGCGTTCGGAATGGTCTGCGTATCCTTCTTCCACAGATAGCTGAGCTTACCACCACTGGCGGCCACACTGAAGGTTGCCGGGTAACCGACGTAGAAACTCTGCGAGATCGGCAGTTGCGTGATTTGAGGTTGAACGACCGGAACCACCGTTACGGCGGCGACCGCACTTGTGATCGCGCCGGAGGCGTTCGTTACCACGACATCATAGTTGCCAGCATCCTCTGCGACGGCAACGCTCCTACTGAAACTGGCGTCCGTGGCGTTGGGAACGGAAACGCCTCCCTTGCGCCACTGGTAAGCGAGCGGGGGTGTGCCAGAGGCCAGCGCGTTGAGAGTAAATGGATCGCCCGCAAACAGAGGCGGCGGCGGCGCTTGTGGATTTTGCTCGATGAGCGGCGGGTTGCTGCCGCCGGGAGTGTACTCAATAAGGATGGCCGCGAGGGTGGAACGCTTGCTATCCGCCTTGGGCAGACCCTTTAGCTGTACCGTATTCCCGCCAGTGAGCGTGGTAACCACGGAACTCACAGTGCTGGTGCCCCAGAGGCCATTACCAAATGATACGGGGGAGTTGTTGAGGTATTGGAGATTGTTGGTGACGCCGGTGGTTGTCAACACGGCGTCCACAAAGCCGGCGGCAGCGCCATCATCGGTGGAGGCAATGGTGGTGATCGTGAAGCTGCTGGCGAAGGCGCGAAAACCTGTCAGCGTGACCGAGTATCCATAGTCCGTGTCATCCAAGTAGCCGTAGATGACCTGATCTTCACCCGGGGTGGTGGGGATGGCGGCGTAAATACTGTAGGTGTTCTTGGCCGACCAAGCGAGTTTGAGTTCGCCTCCGCTTGGCAGGGTAAAAGCTCCACTGGTCGAGAACGCGGTTTGTCCGGAGTCAAAGACCGAAGGGGCGTTGTACCAACTGGCCAACGGGATGCCGAAGGCGGAGGGCTCGGTAAGGGGGGCGTAAGGAGTGCCACCCCAGTTGTCCTGGAAATTGATGCCGACTTGGGCCGCCTGGCTGGCACCCAGCATCAGCGCCGCTGCCGGAACCGCTAGCACGGTCTGCTTCAGCAGGCGGTTCGAGAGGAGTTTTCTTTTCATGGTTACAGAGGTATTGGGGAGGAGACGTTGGAATCTCTGTTCGTTTGTTATTGCCTGGTTTGGTTCAAAGTTGCCCTCGTCGGCGACAAACGGCGTCGCTGGGTCTGGGCAAATCTATGCAACCTCACCACAAACTCGCCGCGAGGGCCATACCACAAAAGGGGGAGGACGTCGTGCGTGCGTGCGCTCCCTAAAATGGGGGATGCACAAGATCACCTTTATGTCCTATAACAACGCCCACATTCGCCAAAGTGCCGCGGTGCGCTGACCGTGACGGTTCATTTGGCCAATACCGATGCGAAATATGAACTTCAGAATCCGACGAATCGCGGGAGACTGCCGCGCGTTTACCTTGATTGAGTTGTTGGTAGTCATCGCGATTATCGCGATCCTGGCGGGCATGCTCCTGCCGGCCCTCTCTTCCGCAAAGGAGAAGGCACAACGCACGCGCTGCGTCAACAACTGCAAACAGCTCGGCATGGCCACCCACATGTATGCGGTGGACAACTCGGACAAGATGCCGTTTCCCAATTGGAATCCGCCGATGGTTGCTGGCTGGCTGTACGATCCCTCCAAAGGCAATGCCGTGCCGAATCTGTACGCCGCGCCCTATGTCGTCAATCACCAGTTGGCCTACGAGGGTGGCCAGCTGTGGGGTTACCTGAAGAACATGGTCCTCTACCGCTGTCCACTGGACAGCACAAACTCCGTCAACTTCAAGGCTCGGGTCAACAAGATGTCCACTTACGTACAGAACGGCGCGGTCTGTGGCTACGGGGGACTGAAGCCGGACGGCAACACTTACAAGCAGGCAATGTTCCGGCAGGATGCGTTCATGATGTGGGAGCCGGATGACCGTCCTAATGGCTACGGCTACAATGACGCTTCCAGCTACCCTGACCCCGCAGTGGATGGCGGCTTAGGTAAACGTCACGGCAAGGCTGGCGGCATCGTGCTAAACTTGAGCGGGAGTGTGATGTTCGTGAAGTCCAACGTGTGGGCAATGGAGGCAAGAGATCCAAACAAGAATCGGCTCTGGTGTAATCCCGGGTCCGTCAACGGTCACTAAGCGCCGGATGGGTGGTGGTTCCCTGTTCGCTGATGCGGACGATCTACTTCCACAAGGGCGCGTAGAACAATGAAGCGGCAGAGGAAATCAGCCGACGCCTCGTCACCTGTTCGTCGGCGTGCGCGCGAGTCGAGGCTCGCGTTGGTTCGCAAGACGGTGTCTCGACATAAACTGGCTACGTTCTACGCCGCAGTGGTGGGTGGCTTGGTATGAGCGTCTCTGGGCAGGCAGCCTGCGAGAGTGCTGCGGACAATTATCAAAACGTCAGCGTCTGACTTAAACGAATTATGAATGCAATAAAAACTTCCTTGGCATCTCCATCCACGCGGCGCGAATTTTTGAAGAGCACGGCGGTGGCGGGGGCGGTGTTGGCGGCGCCGGCGATTCTGACGCGGTCGGCGTTTGGGGCGGAGGGCAGCGAGACGCTGCGGGTGGGACTGATCGGCTGTGGGGGGCGGGGGACGGGGGCGGCGGGGCAGGCGCTGCACGCGGACAAGAACGCGCTGCTGGTGGCGGTGGCGGACGTGTTTCCCGAGCCGATGACCCGGGCTTTGGATTCGCTGAAGAAGAACGCGGAGATTGCGGCGCGGGTGCAGGTGCCACCGGAGAAGCGGTTCACGGGGCTGGACGGGTATCAGAAGCTCATCGAAAGCGGCGTGGATGTGGTGTTGCAGGCGGCGCCGCCGGGATTTCGGCCGGTGCATGTGGCGGCAGCGGTGGCGGCGGGGAAGCATCAGTTTGTTGAGAAGCCGGTGGCGACGGACGCCGTGGGAGTGCGGTCGGTATTGGCGTCGGCGAAGTTGGCGTCGGAGAAGAAGCTGGCGTGGATGGCGGGATTCTGCTGGCGGTATGACACCGCGCGGCGGGAATTCTACAAGCGCATTCATGCTGGGGCGATTGGGGACATCCGGGCGATCTATGCAACGTATCTGACCGGACCGGTCAAGCCGATGCCGCCGGCGAGCCAGCGGCCGGCGGGGATGGGGGACGTGGAGTGGCAATTGCGGAACTGGTACAACTTTGGATGGCTCTCGGGCGACGGGCTGGTGGAGCAAGCCATTCACAGCGTGGACAAGGTGATGTGGGCGATGAAGGACGTGCCGCCGCTCAAGGCCGTGGCCAACGGGGGCCGGCAGACGCCGAACAACGAAGGGAACATTTTCGACCACATGGACGTGGTGTATGAATGGGAAGGCGGGGTGCGGGCGTTCCTGGGGCAGCGGCAGATCAGCGGCTGCTACAACCAGAACTCGGACTTCCTGATGGGGGCGACGGGGCAGGGGGTGATTGACGGATGGACCTCGGTGTACATCAAAGGCCCCGAGAACTGGAAGCACCGCGGTGAGAACAACGACATGTATCAGCAGGAGCATGACGAGTTGTTCGCCTCGATTCGGAGCGGGAAGCCGATCAATGACGGGCTCTGGGAAGCGCAAAGCACGCTGGTGGGCATCATGGGGCGGATGGCGGCTTACACGGGGCAGGAAGTGACGTGGGAGATGATGCAGCAAAGCCAGGAACGGCTGGTGCCGGAGAAACTGGAGTGGGACATGAAACTACCGATTGCGCCACTGGCCGTGCCGGGACGGATCAAGTTCATCTGAGCCGTAGCTTCAACCCCATCTGCACCATGAACCGACGTCAATTCCTTCAACGCAGCACGGTGGCCACGCTGGGTTTTGCGGCGCTGAGCGCCCGCGCCCAAACGACGGCCAAGCCCGCCCCGTATAAGAAGGGCATCATGTGGGGGACGATCAGCGCGAAGGGCAGCGTGCTGGAGAAGATGCAGGCGGTAAAGGCTGCCGGCTTCCATGGGATCGAGGCGATGAGCCCAATGGACGTGGCGGAAGTGTTGAAGGCGCGAGACGCGACGGGGATGGAGATTCCTAGCGTGTGCGGGGAGAAGCACTGGGGCAAGCCGCTGTCACATCCGGACGGGAAAGTGCGCGAGGAAGGGTTGGAAGCGCTGAAGCAAACGTTGCGGGACGCCAAGGCGTATGGCGCCGGCTCGATCCTGCTCGTGCCCGGGGTGGTGAGCGAGCAGGTGACGTTCGACGAGTGTTGGAAGCGTTCCATCGAACAAATCAAGCTGGCAATTCCGTTGGCGGAAGAGCTGGGGGTGAAAATCTCTATTGAGAACGTCTGGAACAACTTCATCACGACGGAGGAGCAGGCCGTCCGCTACCTGGACGAGATCAACAGTCCGTTGGTGGGGTGGCATTTTGACTGCGGGAACATCATTCGCTATGGCGAGCCGATTGACTGGATTCGGAAACTGGGCAAGCGCATCTACCGCGTGCATGTGAAGGAGTATAGCCGCGACCGGGCGATGCGAGCGGGGGACGTGTGGCAGGGTTTCAACGTCGCGCTGCTCGAAGGAGCGAACAATTGGGGCGGGATCATGAAGGCGCTGCGGGAAGTGGGCCACTCGGGTTACCTCATCACTGAACAGGGCGGCAAGCTGGAAGACCTCTCCTCCGCGTTGGATAAAATCATCGCAAGCTAGGCTTGAAGAAAACATGGGGTGCAGCTACAGCGTGAGGCGAGGAGCGGGCATGCTGGGAAACTGTCTTGGGGTGGCGCTGGTTTTCGTTGCGCACTCGCTTACCGCTGCTCCGGCGGGTCTGGTTCATCACTGGAACTTCGACGAGGGGCCAGACTGGCATGACAGCCCCTTCCAATCCGTCTGCACCAACACGACAGCGCTCGATAGCGTCGGTGCGGCGCACGCAACGTTGCGGAACATGACCAGCGGCGACTGGGTGTCTGGTCGGCAATTCACCGCGCTCGACTTCGACGGTGTGGACGACCACTTGGTCGTCGCCACAAATCTTGCTGACACTTTAGGTGGGACGGCGTCCCTTTCATTTTGGCTTCGCACGACACAGACCGGAGCGGTGTCGAGTGCCGGGTCGCCTGGGGTAACCGGTGTTGCCGGCAACGGGGGCGTTCAGTGGGGTTGGTTGGATGACGCAGGACGCATCGGCTTTTCGGTGGACGACACGCTGGTTGCTCGCACGGTTGCGCAAGTAAACGATGGCAAATGGCATCACATCGTTTTCACCCGCGACAGCGCAACGGGCGCGGGTACGGCTTATCTCGATGGCCTGCTCTCGGGCGCTGCCAACGGAGCGACCGGTGCTCGGAGTGCCGGCTTCGCGAGCTTCGCTCGGATCGAGAGCGGCGGCAGCCCGGAGTATTTCCAGGGGCGTCTCGACCAAGTTCACATCTTCAATCGCGTGATCAGCAGCGCGGAGGTGTCCATGTTGCGGACCAACCACGCGCCGAAGGTATGGGATACGTCCACGGAGGGCGTGAACAACCGCTCCTTCACCACGATGAGCATCTTCGCCAAGGCGTACGATGTGGAGCGCGATCCGCTGACTGTTTGGAACTGGACACAGCCTACGCACGGCTCGGTTACATACAACGGCGACGGCTCGTTCACTTACACTGCAACCAACAGCTTCATCGGTAGCGACAGTTTCGGCGTGGTGGTGGTGGACGGCAAAGGCGGCTTCCACGCCGCGAACATGAAGGTGACCGTGATGAGCGAACCGCCCGGCGGCGGTGGCGTGCCGGTCACCCAGTTCAGCGATTTCGCCGCACTTCTTTCCAACGGCACCAACATTTCCCACAGCGGTTGGCGCGTGCCCCGTACGGTGGACTGGAATGCCGACAACAAGCTCGATCTGTTGGTGGGAGCCGGCGGTTACGTCTGGCTTTACACGAACACAGGCACAGCCCAGTCGCCGGCGTTCGGCGCGGCTGGCAAGGTGAAAGCCGCTGGTGCGGACGTCTATGCCGGCACTGGCAGTTCGCCGATCGCATTGATGGACATGACTGGCGACGGCGTGAGCGACCTCGTCGTCGCTGATTCGTCCAGCAAGCTGCGCGTCTATCGCAACACGGCTGGCAGCAGCCAGCCACCAGTGTTCGCCGCTTACGTTCGAGTGAAGAACGGCAGCGGTGCGGACTTCGTGATGTCGGATCGACGGTTTGATCTCGGCGATTGGAATAGAGACGGCAAGCCAGATCTCGTGACCGGCAGCTTCAGCGGCGCGATGCAGCTATTCCTGAACGTGGGCACCGCCGCCGATCCGCGATTCAGCACCAGCACCACGCTCGTTTCCGATTCCTACAACATCTACCCGCGCATCTATGACCTGAATGGCAACGGGCTCGCCGACTTTCTGCGTGGCATCAACTGGGGTGACATTCGTTACTGGCGCGATGCCGGCACGCTCGGCCTCGGCAGTTCCATGACCTTCACCATCACTGACGCAGGCGGCAGCAGTCCGGATCTGCACAGCCTGACCGATGGCGCTGTCGTGGACTTCGGCGACTTCAACGGCGACGCCATCCTCGATCTGGTCATCGGCGGTCATGCGAGCGATAAGCTTTATCTCGCCTACGGTGTCCGCAAGACCATCGCCGACAGCATCGCTGAGATCGAAACGATTTACGACGCCAACCCTACCAACATCGGTGTGGCTTTGAGTGCGAACACCAACGCGCTGCTCAACGTCGTGAACAATGCGAATTGGAATCTGATCTCACATGTCCAGAACGGCACGCTCGGTACGCGCGATGCCCTGTTCGCGGCGCTGAGCAACCACATCAGCAGGTACTGGTTCCTCAAATACCAAACCCTCGACACAACAGACTTCCACCACGTCCCGAGCATCGCGCTCCAGAATTGGGTGATGCTTCAATACGCGCTGGCCGACACCCCGACGCGCCGCACGAACATCGCCAACATCATGGGTCTCACCGGAGTCATGCGGACCATCTTTCTCGAGAACGGGCTCGCGTTGGGGGACAACGGCAAGTCCATTCCTGCGGCCTACGGCACGATCCGCGATTTTCAGCGCCGCCACCCGCGCGAACTCTTCCCGGATGCAGTCCTCACAATTGACCAACTTTACGGCGATGGCCGCGGCGGCTTTGTGTGGACGCCGAACAGCACCAAGAACACATTTGGCGATTGGGCCGTCGGTTCTGCCAACGAATGGGCAGGCGATCTGACCACCGCCATCGAGAAAGTGCTCGGCCCCGGCTCGGCCAGCGGTGATTACTTCACCTTCGTCATGGGCCATGAAGTCACGCATTCGCTCGACGGCTATGTCAATTCGCGGGCGAACACGGACCTGCGCCGCCGTTGGGGCCTCACGCTCTGCACCGCTGCCGGCCCAGACGTGATCCCCGGCGCGAACGGCTGGTGGGATTGGACGGCGACCAAAGCCAACTTCCAGGCGAAGGGTTACTGGGACGGCGTCGCAGGGAACTGGGATACCGCGTGGTCGAACTACTGGGCAGTGGGCTACGGCGCGCGCTTTAAGGATCTCTCCTTCATGCGGTTTGACATCAGTTGGTTTATCGGCTCGCCCCAGGAATCGCTGGCGACGCAGGCCAATCATCACTGGGCCAATGGCCCCGGCCGCCTGATCGGCGCGACGGATCGCTTCCGGCGCGCGACGACGACCGGGCTGTCGCCGCTGAAGGCGAACATCAACGAAGTTGTTACGTTCATTGACTTCCTCTCCGCCGGCATGAATCGCGTGAACCTCGTCGAAACGAAGTATCAAGCCTCGCCCAAACAGGTGAACTGGCTCGATCATTACGCCGAACTGGAGCGCGACGACCGTGGCTATATCCAGCGGATCTCCGTGGATGGTCGCTCGTTTGACTTCGAAATGAACACGAACGGAGTCGTGACCAACGTGATCACTTCACTGCTGCTTCCGAACAAGGACTCGTGCTGGACCTTTCGGGATCAGGCGCGACAATTCGCGGTGCTGGCGAACGATTCCCGGCTCGAAGGCGGTTCCGTGCAACTAGCGGGCGTTACCCAGCCCGCGCATGGCACGTTGACCCCGAACGCAGACGGCACCGTGGTTTACACGCCCGCTGCGGGCTACGTCGGCAATGACAGCTTCACGTATTCGGTGACCTCCAGTGCCGGTGGCGCAGCAAGCGCCACGGTTTTGGTTGAGGTCGTAAATCCGGCAGCGGCCGGCGGCACGATGCTGGTCGAATACTGGCACAACATCGGTGGCGGGACAGCCGTCAGCGACCTCACCGGCAACGCCAGCTATCCGGGCAGCCCGACCGCGAAGCTCTACACCAACAGCGCGTTCGAACTGCGCAGCAATTACGGCGACAATTACGGCTCGCGTGCCCGCAGCCTGCTCATCCCGACGCTGAGTGGCAACTACACCTTCTGGATCGCTTCAGACGATTCGAGCGAGTTGTGGTTTAGCACCAATAGCGACGCCGCCAACAAGACGCTGATTGCGTCAGTCAGTGGTTGGACCAGCCCGCGGCAGTGGGGCAGGTTCACTTCGCAGCAGTCGTTGCCGGTCAGCCTCATCGCCGGGCAGAGCTACTACGTGGAGACTCTGCACAAGGAAGGGAACAGCCTGGACAGTCTAGCCGTGGCGTGGCAGGGACCGGGCCTCACGCAGAGCGTCATCCCAGCAGCGAACTTGAAGCACCCCTTTTCCGGTTTTTCGCCACCCCGGTTCAACAGTGAGCCACTCGCCATGCCCAATGCCGTAAGCGGCCGCTTCTACGCGAGCACGTTGGCCACGGCTGTCACGGATACCAACGCCAGCGAGATGCTGACATTTGCACTTGTTGGAGGTCCGGCATGGTTGCGCCTCGCTCCGGATGGCGGTCTTTCGGGTACGCCTTCAATCACCGATGTTGGCACCAACGCGTTCGCTGTGTGCGTTACCGATTCAGCCGGGTTCGTGGATGATGCGGCGCTTCACGTGCGGGTGCTGGATTTGGAGACGCCGCCGGCAATCGCCGTCACTGAGAGCGCCGGCAACGTGAACCTTCTGCTTGGCGGAATTCCCGGCCAGCATTACCGCGTGGAGACGGCGGCGACATTGCCGGATGGACCGTGGGAGGCTGGTTTTGAAATCCCAGCCCTGCCCACCACGCCGCACACGCTCTTGGATTTGGCCACCAACGGCCAGCGCTTCTACCGCGCCGTTTCGTTACCGTAGCTCGAACCAGCATGAACTGCCGCGCTTTCACTCTCTTATTCCTCGCCTCGGGGCTACTGAATTTGGCCGCAGCCACCAACGACCTCGGCAAACCTGCGCCCGCGCGCCTTCCGCCTCAGCCCTGGCATCTCGCGGACGTGTGGTGGACGTTCGAGAGCGCAACCGCACACTTCGAATCGCTCGATCTTGACGTGGCGATTGACCGCGACATCTCCACGAATGTGAACTTCTACATCGCGCCGTCCGGTCTGGGTGAGTTGAGTGGTGTGAAGTTCTACGGCGGGTTGCAGTCCAACTGCAACGGCTGGGAATCCCGGACCAATGACACGCGCGTTTACCTCGGCAAGGGCGGTATCTTTTCGCGGTGGGGCAAGGGTAAGCTCTCGGTGAATCAGGCTCGTGGCGCGGAGGATTCGCACTACGAAGCCGCCGGCTACGAAGGCGATTTCGTGAGCGTGCGCCGCCCGTTCGTCTGGACCAAGGGACGCTACACTTGGAGTCTGCGCGCCTGCGACACCGAAACGGTCAACGGCCAGGACTACACCTGGGTGGGTTGCTTTATCACTGCGCACGAGACCGGGCTGACGCGTTACATCGGCAGCCTGCGCTTCGAGGGCAAAGACCTCACGTTCTGGGATCGGCACGCGGCGTTCGTGGAGGTCTATTCCACTGCGGTGATCCCGCGCAGCGAGATTCCAGAGGTCAAGGTGACCTTTGGCTACCCACGCGTGAATGGCCAACCCTCGAAGCTCAAGTCGGCGCGTGTCGTGCATCCGGGGCCGGGCGAGCGTTCGGGCGCTCCGGATTGCGCCACGGCGGTGGCGGACGGCTCGGATGTCGTGGTCACGGTTGGGCCGATCTTTGAGCGCGAGGCCAAGGCTCGCCGTCATGAATTGGATGTGAAGCAACCGGCGGCCAACTCTGCAAACTGAGTTGAGCTATCATGCCGCGCGAGAAGTCCATCACCCTCTTGGCGTGCGTCGTCTCGGCCGTCCTCGGCTGCACGGTGCTGGCCAAGGATACTCTTGACCTTGCCGGCGAGTGGCGATTGCGCCTGGACGCTGAAGATCTGGGGCAGCGGGCCGACTGGCCTACTCACCCACTAGCGAGCGATGACCGAATCACACTCCCCAATACGACGGACCTTGCCGGCTTCGGCTTTCTGCTGAACACCAATACGATGATGCACGCGGCACCCTTTCCCGTCACCACACGGTTCCCCGGCGTGAAAGAACCCGTGCGCGCCGACGAACACGGCTATCTGGTGCGTCGGCATCTGTTTGTGGGGCCGGCGTGGTACGAGCGCGAGCTGGAAATCCCAAAGGCTTGGACCGGAAAGACCATCGTGCTGCGGATCGAGCGTGCGATGTGGAAGACAGAAGTTTGGTTGGACGGTCGTCCGCTGGGTTCGTGCGACAGTCTGGTGGGGCAACATCGGCACGAACTCGGCGTGCTCACGTCGGGCCGGCATCGGCTCACGGTCCGCGTGGACAATCGGATGATCCACAACATCTCAACCGTCACGCACGCCTATGGGCCGGAGACGCAGACGCGATGGAACGGGATGATCGGTGCGATTTCTCTGGAGGCGTTGCCGGCTCTTGCCATCACTTCGGTGCAGACATTTCCCGCACCAGACCGGAGCTCCGTCAAAGTCGTCTTGCGCCTGGCGAACGCTGCAAACCACGCGCTGTCTGGTTCGCTGAAACTGCGCCTGCGCCCTGAACGAGGCGGCCGCGCGCTCGCCGAGCTTTCGTCAGGGGTCCAATGCCTTCCTGGCACGACAACTCATCAATACACGCTTCACCTCCGCGAACCGGCGAGGGCATGGGATGAGTCCCATCCAGTTCGTTACCGTATAGGTGCGGCGTTGCAGTCAGCGAACGAGTCGCAAGACGAGACGAGCGTGCTGTTTGGCTTTCGTCACGTCGAGCGCGTCGGAAAGCAAATGTGCTTGAACGGCCGGCCGGTCTTCCTTCGCGGCACGCTGGACTGCGCCGTGTAT
Source organism: uncultured Verrucomicrobiota bacterium (assembly GCA_964634255.1). GTDB lineage: Bacteria > Verrucomicrobiota > Verrucomicrobiia > Limisphaerales > MWDV01 > MWDV01. The sequence continues at coordinate 43,579 of CAZWJC010000005.1, forward strand.
CCCAAGACGGGGCATCCACCAATGACCGTGCGGGAATGGGAGCGCGTGCTCGGCGTAGTGAAGGAATACGGCTTCAACCACGTGCGCTTCCACACCTGGTGTCCACCGGAGGCCGCGTTCGAGGCGGCGGACCGGTTGGGCGTGTACTTGCAGCCGGAAGCGCCGGCATGGGTGGACGACTGGGGCACTGGCACTATCACCAAGCCGCCAGCCATCGGGCGGGACCCAGATGTCACCGAGTTCTTGCGCGCGGAACTGCGGCGCATGTCCGAGGCTTACGGTAATCATCCATCGTTCCTGCTCTGTGCCATTGGGAACGAGTTCGGCATGCAGAGCACGGATTGGGAGCGCGTCAACGCAATGGTCGAGGAGATCAAAGCCGCAGACCCGCGCCGAATCTACACCGGTTGCGGGGCACGCAAGAACTTGCCCGCCGATGATTACTGGTTCACCCACAACAGCGGTGCCAACACACGAGGTGTTGGCCCGGCGAATACCGACTGGGACTTTACCAAAGCAGTCGAGGCATCACCGGTGCCAGTGATCGCGCATGAGACGGGACAGCGGCCCGTGTTCCCCGATTACGACGAGCTGCTCCCGAAGTTCACCGGACCGTTGCTGCCGCTGAACCTGGAGCGTTATCGGCGCGCGTTGGTCACGAATGGACTCGCCGGTCAGCTCGGGGACTTCGTCCGCGCTTCGGCGCGCTTTCAGCTCGCGCAATACAAAGCCGAGCACGAGGCCATGCTCCGCACGCGCGGCTACGCGGGTTACCAATTGCTCATGCTCAACGATTTCACCGGGCAGAGCGAAGCGCTCGTTGGCATCCTCGATCCCTTTTGGGAAACGAAAGGGGTGGTTCGGGCGGAAGACGTGCGCGCGTGGAATGCGCCGGTGGTTGTGCTGGCACGGTTTCCTAAGTTCGTCTGGACTTCTGCAGAGACTTTCAGCGCGAAGCTGGAGGTCGCCAACTTCGGTCCTCGTGACCTGCCTGCGGGCGTCGTGGAATGGTCGCTGAAGGATCGAAGCAGCAAAACCGTTGCGCGTGGCCGCTTGAACGCAAAGGTAGCGCCAGCCGGAAGCGTGTCCGAACTGGGATCGATCACCGTGGCGTTGGATCGCATTCATCAACCGTCCGCACTGACGCTCGCGGCGACCTTTGCACGCGTGAAGAATCACTGGAACCTTTGGGCGTATCCGATGGCGTCGGACGAGCCCGAACCTGCTGGCGTCTTGGTGACACGTTCTCTGGATGACAACGCGCTGCGCGCCTTGGAGAGCGGCGGCCGGGTTTTGCTGCTGGCTTACGGGGTCAAGAATGCCCACGCAACGCGGACTGGTTTCGAGTCCGTCTATTGGTCGGCCGGTTGGTGGGGCAACAAGTTCTCGTCCCTAGGCGTGCTGTGCGATCCGCAGCACCCCGCCTTGAAGGAGTTTCCCAACGACGGCGGCAGCGACTGGCAATGGCGCGAGCTCTGCGCCGGCGCGACGACCTTTGAATTGACGGGCGCGCCGGCAGGTTTCCGCCCCATCGTGCAGCCCGTGCCGGACTTTCATTTTAACACGTTGCTCGGGCAGGTGTTTGAAGCCAGGATTGGCAAGGGATCGCTTTTGGTTTGTGGCTACGACCTGACCAGCGACCTCGACCATCGCCACGCCGCGCGCCAGTTTCGCCGCAGTCTGCTGCGCTATGTTGGCAGTGCCGCATTTCCTCCGACAACGGAATTGTCCTTGTCTTGGATCGAAAGCCGGTGCGGCAACGCGGGTCTGCGACGGCTGGGCGCGAAGGTGGTTCAGGTGGACAGCGAGGATGTCGTAAACGGCAACGTGGCCGCGAACATTCTCGACGGCGATCCCGCCACGTTCTGGCACACACGCTGGCAGCCGCAAAATGATCCCATGCCCCACGAACTGGTCGTTGATTTGGGCCGCGAAGTGCCGCTGCAAGGCATCACCTGTCTGCCGCGCCAGGATCAGTCGAATGGCCGCATCGCCCTTGCGGAAATCTTCGGCAGCGTCCGTGCCGGCGACTGGGGATCACCGGTGGCCGAGCTGCGGGGGAGGAACACCAGTGAGTCTGAAACCGTGCGGTTCAACCAGAATGTGAACGCCCGCTTCCTGCGCGTGTTGGTAAAATCGGAAGTGAGCGGACAACCGTTCGCCGCCCTCGCCGAACTGGACATCATCACCGCCAGCCAATAGGAATGAGGGATGATTAACGCCGCCCAGTCGCCAGTGGAACCACCTTCGCTGAAGCCCCAATCCCGGCGGTCTGTTGCCGCAGAACAGAGCGCAGCGGCTGTATCCAACCACCTTGCGTCACCGGTCCTGTCGCTCATCGGCAAGACGCCGCTCATCCCGATGCATTTCCGGGCTGAAGGCGTGACGCTTCACGCCAAGTGCGAGTTTCTCAATCCCAGCGGCAGTATTAAGGACCGGTTCGCCGCGTCCGTGGTCGCAGACGCAGAGCGGCGCGGGTTTTTGAAACCAGGCTCGATCATTTTGGAATGCACGAGCGGCAACACTGGCATTGCGCTCGCAATGGTGGGCGCCGCGCGTGGCTATAGTGTGACCATTCTCATGAGCGAAGGTGCGAGCCTAGAGCGGAGGCACTTGTTACGGCGGTTTGGCGCGGAAGTGATTCTGTTGCCTAACGGCGGTACTTACCAGGCGGGCATTGATCGCTCGCGCGAGATGGCGGCGCGGGATCCGCGCTATTTTCTACCGCGGCAGTTTGAGAATCCGCTGAACAGCGAAGACCACGAGCACACCACCGGCCCAGAAATCATTCAGCAGGTGGCAGGGCCGATTGACGCGTTCGTGGCAGGCTACGGGACGGGCGGTTCGCTGGGCGGATGCGGGCGTGCGATCAAGGCACGATACCCGGAAGCTCGCATCGTCGCCATGGAGCCCGCCGAAGATGAGCTCCACGCTGCCGAGTGTCGCTGCTGCTTCTGCATCGAAGGAGTCGCGGGCAAGGGTTTTGTGCCGCCGCTCCTGCGGAACGCACCGTTGGATGGCATTGTAAAGATTGGCGCCGAGGACGCGATGCAGATGACCCGGCGGCTGCACCGTGAATTCGGCCTGCTGGTTGGCACGAGTTCCGGAGCGAACGTGGCGGCGGCGCTGCAGGTGGCCCGCGATCTGCCACCGGGCGCAACGATTGTCACGCTGCTCTGCGACCGCGCCGAGCGTTACTTCAGCACGCAACTCTTCGCCGAAACCGGTCCACCCGCTGCCTCATAAACCATCTCCCGGATACACCATGCACTTCACCAAGCTTCTCTTCGTTGGTCTGTTTGCCTCCACAACGTGCTTCGGCGCAGTTGAACTCCGCGTGCCAGCCTTCACAGCCTATACGCTGCCCGATCCCGACGGCGCGCGCGTTTCGGAACGCTCAGGAGTTACGCGCTGGACGGATCCCGCAATCAGCGTGAACTGGTACGGCGAGTTCAAACAGACTGGCGAGCTCACGGCCAAGGTGGTTCTGCGGCTGCCGAAGGATGTGGAGTCGAAGCTGAAGCTCACGGTAGGGAATCAATCACGCGAAGCCGCTGTGAAAGGTGATGGTGACGAAGCTCCCGTGACGGCAGACTTCGGCAACTTCAAGATCGAGAAGGCCGGCTATCAGCGGTTCGCCCTGGAATCACTCAACTCCCAGGGGCAGCCCTTCGGCGACCTGGACGCGCTGGTGCTCGACGGGCCGGCGTTGGCCGACGCGCACTTCAACTTGAAGGAGCGGCGCAACGCGGCGTCGGTTCACTTGGCCTATCCGGCCCAGCCCGGCACGAACGTCGCAGCGTTCTATTGTGAGGTGACGGCCGTGGACGAACCCGTGACCACCTTCTACATGGCGTGCGGCTGGCATCGCGGTTACTTCGGCATGCAAGTCAACAGCCCCACGGAACGACGGATCATCTTCAGCGTTTGGGACAGCGGCGGGGAGGCAGTGGATCGCAACAAGGTCGCCGACGTAAACCGCGTGAAGCTCATGGGCAAGGGCGACGGCGTTTACAGCGGCGATTTCGGTAACGAGGGCACGGGCGGCCACAGTCACCTGAAATTCATGTGGAAGACCGGCGAGGTGCAGCGTTTCATGGTGACGGCGCAACCGACCAACGAGACGTTCACGATCTTCTCCGGCTATTACTTCCACCCGGATAGCCGGAAATGGATGCTGATTTCATCTTGGAAAGCGCCGAAGGAAGGCGGTTGGCTGCGCGGCTTGCACAGTTTCAGCGAGAACTTCTGGGGCAGCACCGGTCACCTGCGCCGCAAGGCGCTTTACGGAAACCAATGGATTCGCACCGATGCGGGCGAGTGGATCGAGCTTACGACCGCCAGCTTCAGTCATGATCCCACGGGGCGAAATGACCGGCTGGATCGCTTCATGGGCGTCGAGAACGGCCAGTTCTTCCTGAGCCACGGTGGCTTCGTGGAAGGATTCACGAAGTTTGGCGAGAAGTTCACGCGCTCCGCTGTCGGCCAACCGCCAAAAGACATCGCCTTGCCAAAGCTGCCTAACTAAATTGGGCGCATGAAATCGCTCCCGGTTCTGCTCGGCGTATTGCTGACCCTCGCAAGCGCGCCAGCCGCCGACAGTAATCCACCAATCAAGCGTCTCTACCTCGTTCACTTCTCGCACACGGATTTCGGTTTCACCGAGCTCCAGAGCGTTTGTCGCGAGTTGCAGGTGCGCTACCTCGATATGGCAGTGGACGCCGTGCTCGCCACGGCTGGCGGACCGGAGGAGCGGAAGTTTCGCTGGACGGCTGAGTCCACGGTGGCCGTAGCCGACTGGTGGGAACAGGCGACGCCGCAGCGCCGGCAGGAATTCCTGCGCGCATTGGAGACCGGCCAGTTCGAAGTCGCGGCCATGCCGTTCAATCAAACGCCCTTCCTCAATGCGCGCCAGTGGCAGACGATGCTGCATTGGCTGCCGGAAGATCTCTGGCAGAAGTGCAAGCCCAACATCGCCGTTCAGAACGACGTGAACGGGATGCCGCGCGCTGGGGCGATGGCGCTGTTAGATCGCGGCATCAAGCATCTCTTCATGGGCATCAACGCCGACAGCGGCGGGCCGCCGTTTTATCGTCCGTCCGCCTTTTGGTGGAAGATGCCCGACGGCCGTCGGCTGTTCGTCTGGTTAAACCACAGCTATCCTGCTGGGTTTGATTTCTTCGAGACTTACGAATGGCGTCGCGGCCCAGTGCCCCATGCCGGCGATATGCAATTCCGCCCGCCGCGCGGCAGCGACGTGTTCAAGACGGACGAGGCCTCGGTCCGTGCCGCGCACGCGCAATGCCTCCGTCGCATCGAGCAGCTGCGGAAGGAGGGCTACCCGCACGACGTGCTGACGATTTCCGTGACCAGTCAGTGGCGGATGGACAACGATCCTCCGTTTCCGCACTTGGCGGAGTTCGTCGTGGCGTGGAACAAACTGGGTTTGCAGCCCGAGCTGCATTTCGTGACGGCGTCGCAGGCGGTTCGCGAGATGGAAAAGGCCATCGGCGACAAGGTGCCGGAATACGCGGGGGAGTTCACCGACTGGTGGGCGAATGGGACGGCGAGCGGGCCGCGTGAGGTTGCCGCCAGCCGGTTCGCCAAACGCCTGCTCGCCGCGGCGGAGTCGCCCCTGTGGGGGGCGATGTCTCCGACGGCGCACGCCAAAGCGGAGTCGCTCTACAAAGATGTCTGCCTGTTCGATGAGCACACGTGGGGATCAAGCATGAGCGTGGCGACGCCGTGGACGCTCGATTCGCAGGTGCAGTTTGGCGAGAAAGCGGCGTTTGCCTATCGCCCGATGGCGCACGCCGAATGGCTGCTGTCGCAGCGCGCCCGCACGAAGCTGCTGCGCGAGGGCGAAGGCTTGTTTATCGCGAATCCAACTCGCGCCCCGTTCAGCGGCTGGGTTCGACTGAACGCCACCAGCCTGCGCGGCGATTTCAAGTCAGTGGAATTGCCCGATGGAGGCAGCCGTCTCCCCATCACGTTTGAGCCGGGCATCAGCCCCTGGCATCGGCCGCAGAAACCCGGGGATCTGACCCGCGAAGATTCGTCCGCTACGCACGCGGACAACGTGCCCAACCGGGTCGCGAAGTTCTGGCTCGATCAACTGCCGGGCGAGAGCGTCGTGAGACTCCACCTCAGCCCGCAGCCTGCGGAAATCAAGACTGTGTCTTCGGCTGCCCCGGCGGTCACTCGCGACACGAACGGCTGGCCTGCTTCCGCTCAGTGGCCCGGCATGAAGAGGTCGCTGTTCCTGCCCGGCTTCGGCGATTTCCTTGCCGTGAAAGTCAACGCTTTCGCGCCGCGCTGGGCGCTGCTCGATATTGCTTATGCTAGCGAAGCGGAACAGCGCGAGAAGTCGCGCCGGGAACGGCTCGAAGAAGTGTGGGCCAAACCAGAAGGCCCGGCCACCGTCGAGGACAATGCCCACACGACTCTCTACTCGCAATGGCTGCAGCACCCGCGCCTCAAGTGGGCGGTGCGCAAGTTGGAGTTGTGGAAAAGCGAGCCCCGCGCCCGGCTCACGCTCCGGTTCTACCGAATCTCGGACGACAACCCGGAAGTCATGTTCGCGTCCTTCCCGTTGCCGTGTGAAGGCACGTTGCCGACACTGAGCAGCGGCGGCATGCCGTTCACGCCTTACACCGATCAAGTGCCCGGCAGCTGCCGCGATTACTTCGGCATTGACGGCTGGGCGCACTACGCTACGAGCGACGGCCACTGGCTTTGGGGCAGCCGCGATGCGCCGCTGATGACTTTGGGCGGCCCGCACGTCTGGGTGCGCCGCACCACTGCACCGAAGGACGCACATCGCGTGCTGGCAATGTTGTTCAACAACCATTGGCACACGAATTTTGTCGGTGACGAGCACGGCGTCATGGAGTTTCAGTTTGACCTCGTGTGGCGCGAGAATCTGCCGGACGCGCGTTCCGCGGAGGCGCTGGCGGATTCGCTTAGCGGCGAGCCCGTGGTATTGAACAACGGCTCGGGTCGTGATGACTCCTTCATTCTCCAACGCCTCTTCCAACCATGAAATCGCTCCTTAGAGCCTGCCTGAGAAGTCAAATCGCGCATGGCAACTGGTGTTGCGGAGTGCACCCGTCCCCTGGCGCAGCAACTGAGGAAGAACGACCGGTGTGGCCTTCCAGCGCGTCCGGCAGATTCACACTGCTGCGCCCGGGGACGGGCGCACTCCGGGAGGGAGTGTTCAGACAGGCTCTCAGAGAAACGGCAACCTCCTTCGCGGTCCTGTTGACGTTGTGCGCGAACGCGCAGTCGGCTGCACCAAAGGCGGACTACGCCGTGGTCGTCTCACAAGAAACGGCCGCGAATCCCGCCTGGAGTCGAGTGGTGGAGACGCTGAAGGAGAAGCATCAGGCGCGGGTGCTCACGTATGGCACGAACATCGCGGAAGCTTTGCCCCGGCTGCGTGAGCAGTTCCCGCGCTACGCCTGCTTTGTCGCGCGGCCTGAGGAAGCCACACGGGACTTTGTTGCTCACGTTCATCGTCTGACACGCCAACTGGACGCTGACCCTTACACGGATTGCTTATGGGGAATTCTCACCGGTTACGATGCCACGAACGCGCTACGCATTGCGCGGCAACGCGAACCCCTAACCGTCCGCAAGGTCGCCGCCGGCACGGCGCTGGCGATGGACATGGTCGAGGAGGGTGTCTGGTACTGCGAACTCAACAAGAACAAGATGGTGAAGAAAGCGCCGGGTCAGACGGCGGTGGAACTCAAAGGCCCGGATGACACGACGCAGGCGTTGGTGGACACGCTAAACGTTTACCGAGCCGACATGTTCGTCACTTCCGGCCACGCCACCGAGCGCGATTGGCAAATTGGTTTCCGCTACAAGAACGGGTATTTCAAACATGCGGACGGCGAGCTTTACGGCGAGGACACAAACGGACGCAAGTGGCCAGTGCGCTCGCTCAACCCCAGAATTTACCTGCCCGTGGGCAACTGTCTCATGGGCCATATTGACCAACCGGATTGCATGGCGACGGCCTGGATGAACAGCGCGGGCGTTTGCCAGATGTTCGGCTACACGCAGCCGACCTGGTTTGGCTACATGGGCTGGGGCGTGCTGGATTACTTCGTGGAGCAACCCGGCCGCTACACGCTCACTGAGGCGTTCTTTGCCAATCACCACGCGCTCACGCATCGCTTGGCCACTTACTTCCCGGACATGCTGGACGCCCAGGCAGACGCGCAGGGGCGGGTGTCGGCGCGCCCGGTTCTCAGTGAGGCAGCGAAAAGTGCGGGGCTGACGGCCAACGACGCCCGCGGCTTGGTGTTCGACCGCGATGTCGTGGCGTTCTACGGCGATCCTGCGTGGCAGGCGCGCATGGAGGACCAGCCAAAGGCGTTTGAACAGACGCTGACCGAGCAGAACGGGGTTTTCGCCTTCACGATCAAGCCGAACCGTGCGGAGGAGAGTTTTCAAGCGATCAACACCAACGGCTCACAGCGAGGCGGACGCCCGATTGTGGCCTACCTGCCGCATCGCATCCAATCGCCGAAGGTGTCCGTGGGCGCGGACCTGAATCCAGTGATCACCGACGATTTCATTTTGGTGCCGAATCCGGGCGCGTGTGATCCGACGCGGGATTATCGCGTCGTGTTTAGCGCGGAGCGAATTCGTTGACCCGCATTGCCATTCCGGAAGCGCCCCGCCAACAGACCATGAGAGTAACGTCCATCATTGCTGCCGCGATTGTGATTATTGTGGCGGACTCTGGCGTCGCTTCCGCCCGGGAGACGTGGCAGGGTTTCGCCCGCACGAATTTCGCCTTAGAAGGTCATGCTTGCTTCGTCACTCAGCCGGAGATCGCCGCACCCGGTAAGCCGTGGGTCTGGCGGACTTCCTTTCCCGACTTCCACGCGGAGGTGGACGTCGAGTTGCTGAGCCAGGGCTGGCATGTGGCCTATGTGGATTGCGTGGACATGCTCGGCGCGGATACGGCGCTGGACGTTTACGACCAGTTTTATGGCCGGATGCGGAATCAGTTCGGACTCGCTGCCAAGCCCGCTTTGGAGGCAGTCAGCCGGGGTGGGCTGCACGCCTACCGCTATGCGGCGCGTCGCCCAGAACGGGTCGCGTGCATCTACGCCGATACGCCGGTGATGGACTTGAAGAGTTGGCCGCTGAGCTGGCCGGGTTCTAAAAAGGAGGTTGCCGACGCGATAAAACACTATGGCTTTGCCGACGAAGCTGCCTTGCGTGGTTTTCGTGGCAATCCCGTGGACCATGCCGTGCTCGAACCGATTGCTCGGGCTGGAATCCCGTTGCGGCATGTCATCAGTCTCGACGATCGAGTCGTCCCGCCGGAGCAAAACACGCTCAAAGCCCGACAACGTTTGGCAACGTTGGGACACAAGTTGGAGGTGGTGACAGTTGCGCATGGCACGCCGGAGAGTAATGGACATCATTTCCCCCTGCCGGCGGTCTTCGAGTCATCGCGGTTCATCATGCGGCATTCCGCTGTCCTGCCAGGAAACCGCGAGTACTTCGCGTTACGCGGCGGACTGAACAACAGCCGTGCCGCTTTTGAGAGCCGGAAGACCGGGCGCGTCGTGTTTCTCGGCGGTTCGATCACCTTCAACCCTGGTTGGCGGGATGCTGTGATGCGGTATCTGCGCCAGCGTTTTCCGCAAACGCAGTTCGACTTCGTCGCGGCTGGCATCCCGTCGCTGGGCTCCGTTCCCCATGCCTTCCGCCTGGAGCGCGACGTGTTGGCGCGTGGGCCGGCGGAACTGGTGTTCGTCGAGGCGGCGGTCAACGATCACAATTATGACAGCCTGACGAATCGGGCTGAACTGACCCTGCGCGGCATGGAAGGAGTGGTTCGCCACCTGCGGTCGGCCAACCCGCTCACGGACATTGTTCACCTGCATTTCGTGCATGACCAGCACTTGAAGACCTATGGCGAAGGCACGACGCCGTACACGATTGCTGCGCACGAACAGGTGGCGGATTGCTACGGTTGTCCGTCGCTGGATCTTTCGCGCGAAGTCAGTGATCGCATCAACGCCGGCCAGTTCACGTGGGCGGACGATTTTCGCGATTTGCATCCCTCGCCTTACGGCCAGCAAGTGTATGCGCTCAGCATCACGCGTTTGCTGGACGCCGCTTGGGCCAGCCCGGCAGTTGCCGCCAAGCCTCATCCGCTACCTGCTCCAGTGGATTCGTTGAGTTATTTCCGGGGACGTTTTGGTGATCTCAAGTCCGCGAAGCTTATCCAGGGTTTTGCCATCGACCCACAATGGCGGCCGACGGACGGAAAGGAAACCCGCGAGGGCTTCGTCAATGTGCCCGCGCTGGTGGGGACAACGCCCGGAGCCATGTTCGAGTTCGCCTTTGAGGGAACGGGCGCAGGTTTGTTCATCACGTCCGGGCCGGACGCTGGTATCATCGAGTTTAGCGTGGACGGTGGTGCATGGCGGCGCGTCAACACGGTTACGGCGTGGAGCAAGGCGTTGCATCTGCCGTGGGCGATGATGCTCGACGACTCACTGCCTTCTGGGAGTCACGCGATCCGTGTGCGCCTCTCCAACGAAAGCCCGAACTCCGCCCTGCGCGTGTTCCATCTGCTGGAGAATTAAGCGATGCGGCGATGGTCAAACCAAGAAACCGAAGGAAAGAGAATGCACGTGAAGCGTCTTGTGTTGGGAGTTTTGCTGTTCAGCACTCTGATCTATGTCACGCACGGACAGGAGCGGCTGTCGGCCAGCCCGCAGCCGACTGGCCAGGAGTGGGAACAGGAGCAGAACCTCTCGCTCAACAAGGAAGCGCCGCGGGCGACGTTCGCTTCGTTTGGCAGTCTCGATTCCGCGCTCAGAATATTGCCGGAGCATTCCGCGTTCTGGCGCTCGCTTGACGGCCCGTGGAAATTCCATTGGGTCAAACACCCCGATGAACGCCCCGCCGAGTTCTACAAACCGGAGTTTGATGTCTCTGGCTGGGAGGAGATTCCCGTGCCGTCATCGTGGCAGTGTCAGGGCTATGACGTGCCCGTCTATTCCAACCAACGCTACCTCTTCAAGCGCGGCTGGCCGCGGGTGATGGGCGAACCGCCGGCCGGCTACACGGCGTTCACCAACCGGAACCCGGTCGGCTCTTACCGCCGCGACTTCACCGTGCCCGCCGAATGGGCCGGCCGCGAGGTCTTCATCCATTTCGACGGCGTGGACTCCTTCTTCTATCTTTGGATCAACGGCCGTTACGTCGGTTTCTCAAAGGATTCCCGCGTGCCCGCCGAATTCAACATCAGCCAACATCTCCGCCCGGGCACGAACACCGTCGCGGCGGAGGTGTATCGCTTCTCCGATGGTTCGTATCTCGAATGCCAGGACATGTGGCGACTTTCGGGCATCTTCCGTTCTGTCTCGCTGCAGGCGGTGCCGCAGACCCACATCCGCGATTTCTTCGCACTGCCGGACCTCGACGCCGCATACCGCGACGGCACGCTGAGAATCACCGGCGCAGTCGTCGGGCCGGATGCGGCAAGCAGCCGTCTCATTGCATCCTTGTTTGATTCCGCAGGCAAAGCGCTGTCCACTCGAACGGCAGTCATCAGCAACGCCCAGTTTGCGGTGGAACTGGCCGCAAGCAATCCGCGTAAGTGGACGGCGGAGACTCCGAACCTCTACACGCTGGTCCTGGAGCTGAAAGACCAAGCGGCCCGGACCGCGGAATTCGTCTCCGCGCAGGTCGGGTTTCGCAAGGTGGAGATCAAGGACGGCGTCTTCCTTGTGAACGGCCAACCTGTCAAGCTCAAGGGCGTCAATCGGCACGAGAACTTCCCCGACACTGGCCATGCCGTTACCCGAGCGCAAATGGAACTGGACCTCTTGCGCCTGAAGCAGGCGAATGTGAACCACGTCCGCACCTCGCACTATCCGAACGATCCTTACTGGTACTACCTCTGCAACCGGTATGGCATCTACATTCTCGACGAGGCCAACATCGAGTCGCACGGCTACTACTACGGCAAGGAGTCGCTCTCGCATCCGAAGGAATGGGAAGCTGCTCATGTGGCCCGCGTGATGGCGATGGTCGAGCGCGACAAGAATCATCCGTGCGTCGTGGTCTGGTCGCTGGGCAACGAGGCCGGCCCGGGGCAGAATTTCGTCGTGGCTGAGAAGGCTCTTAAAGCGCGCGATACTTCCAGGCCAACACAGTACGAGCGCAACAACGACATCGTGGATCTGGGCAGCAACCAGTATCCAGACGTGGGTTGGGTCTGGCACGCGGCGCGCGGTGGACGCGGCATCAAGTATCCGTTTTACATCTCCGAGTACGCGCACATCATGAATAACGCCCTCGGCAATCTGGCTGACTACTGGGAAGCCATCGAATCCTCGGACAAGGTGATGGGGGCGGCCATTTGGGAATGGTGTGACCAGGGACTCTACAAAACAAACGCTGCCGGTGAGCGGTACGTAGCATACGGTGGCGATTTCGGTGACGCCCCGAACGACGGTCAATTCATCGTCAAGGGCGTTGTCTTCGCCGACCGCACGCCGAAGCCGTGCTACTTCGAGGTGAAACAGGTTTACCAGAACATTGCCGTTGCGGCGGCGGACATCGCGAACCGCCAGGTCGAGATCTTCAACAAGAATTACTTCAAGGACCTGTCTGAGTTGGAGGTCTTGTGGGAACTCACCGAAGATGGGGTGGTAATTCAATCCGGCATGATGCCCCCGCCTGAGGTCGGCCCGCGCCAGAAGGCGCTCGTGATGGTGCCGTTCACGAAACCCGCCTGGAAGCCCGGCGCGGAGTATTTCCTGAAGCTGGGCTTCCGCCTGCGTGAAGGCTGTGACTGGGCACCCAAAGGCTACGAACTGGCCGGCGGTCAGGTTGCTGTGCCGAATCCACAGCGGGTGAAGCCAGTGTTGGCGGTTGTTGGTGACGCGCTGAACGTCAAGGAATCGCCGGAAGCTGTGACCGTTTCGGGCAAAGACTTCGTGGCAATGTTCGATCCCCAACGCGGCTCGTTGGCAAAACTCACCTATCACGGCAAGGACATTCTCAGCCAAGAGGTCGGACTGAACGCCTTCCGCTGTCCGCTCAACAACGACGGATGGGCGATGGGCAAGTGGTTTGAGCAGGGGCTGCGGAATCTCACGAATCGCGCTGCCGGCTTCAAGGTCGAGCGGATTGGCGATACTGTGCGGTTCGTGGCCAGCGTTGTCTCGCAGGGTCAGCAGTCCGAACGGTGCGTGGATTTCGGCGGCAACCACACGCGCGTCGAGCCCACGGGCCGAGCCTTGGACGCGAACGCGCTCCAGTTCCGTTCGCAGTATGTGTGGCACGTCTATCCTGATGGCTCGATTGCGCTCCAGGCTGCCATTGCGCCGAGCGGCCCTGTCATCGTTCTGCCGAAGATCGGCGTGAAGATGGAATTGCCCGAGGCCTTTGCCCGCGTGACTTACTTTGGTCGCGGCCCGGAGGAGAACTATCCTGACCGCAAGGCGGCCTCGTTTGTCGGCGAGTGTTCGCGGAGCGTGCGGGACATGTTCGTGCCCTACGCGCGACCCAACGACATGGGCAACCGCGAGGAGGTCCGTTGGGTCGCATTAACGGATGGTCAAGGCGACGGCGCGATGTTCGCCACACTCGGGCAACCGTTCAGCGTCGCTGCGCTGCCGTATTCCGCGAGCGAGCTGTTGTTGGCAAATCACCCGCCCGAGTTAACCAAGTCCAGCCGTACGGTGCTGACGTTCGACGCTGCCGTGCTCGGCATGGGGGGCGCGTCGTGTGGCCCTGGCCCACTGGAGCGCGATATCCCGAAATCCAGCCGTGCCTACCATCTGGGCTTCGTCATTCGCCCGGTGACCAAGGCCACGTCTCTCGCCGATACCGCCCGCGTTGCTTCGCCGACCGTGGCGCCGGTGGCGATTCAGCTCCAGAGGAACAAGCTGGCGTTCACCACGGCTACGCCGGGAGCGGCCATCAAGTACAAGCTCAACGATGCCCCGACGGAAACCGCTGCGGGTCTGTTGAGCGCGAAGACGGGCGATAGAGTTGTCGCGTGGGCCGAGAAGGGAGGATTGCAGTCGTCTGCCCCCACAACCTACCAAGTCGAGGACATCGGACCGGACAAGTCCCGCTTCAGCATCAAGTACGTCAGCAGCCAGCAGACTGGAGAAGGGGAGGCGTCCCGCCTGATCGACGGCGATCCCGACACCTATTGGCATACCGAATACGCCCTGACCGTCACCAAGCATCCGCACACCGTGGACATTGATTTGGGTGAGACGAAGATCTTCAAGGCGGTGGCGTATTTGCCGCGGCAGGACGGCCCAAACGGTCGGGTCGCCGGGTACCGCTTTGCCGTCTGTGACGATGGAACGAACTGGACCACCGCTGCCGAAGGGCGCTTCCCGCGTGGCGAGGCGCGCCAGGTGGTGCCGCTCAAGGAACCGGTGAAGGCCCGCTACTTGCGCTTTGTGGCGCTCAGCGAACTCGGAGGCCAGGACTTCGCCTCGGCGGCGGAGATTGACATCGTGCCCTAAACCGGGTGTGTTGAGACGGTCTGGATCATGCGGCTCAGCGACTCTTAACCCGAGACATGAAAACAAACGCTTCCTCAAAACCCCTTGAACTCGCCGCGGGCCTGCTCGCGGGATTGCTGACAGCTCTCTGGGCCGACGCGGCGTCTCCGGCCTCTCGCGATTGGCTCGTTGATCCTGCGCCCTTTCGTGCCACGGCACAGATGTCCCTAGGCGGTGGTGAGATCGAGCTTGCCAACGGCCTGGTTCGCCGGGTCATTCGCCTGAAACCCGCCGCGGCCACCGTGGCGCTGGACCACCTGATCACCGGCGAGTCGTTGGTGCGCTCGGTGCGGCCCGAAGCGATGGTGGAGTTGAATGGTGTATCCTGTCAGCTCGGCGGCTTGACGAACCAGCCGGTGCATAATTTCCTCAAAGCGGAATGGTTGGAGAACCTGCGCGCGGATCCGGCCGCGTGGCAGTGCGTTCGGGTCAGCACGGGTCGCACGGTTGCGCGCTTTCCTTGGAAGCCGCGCCGCGAGTGGCTGAGCTCGCCGCCCGTTTGGCCTCCGCCGGGTGTGGGCGTGACGCTGGAGTTTCGCCCGCCCAACCGGCTTGACGCCGGCAGCGGGCGGTCGCCGCTTGCCGATGTGGCAGTATGCGTTCATTACGAGCTTTACGATGGGCTGCCGCTATTTGCCAAGTGGCTTACGGTTTCGAATGGAAATGCAGGCAGCGTGACGCTGAACGCGTTCGTGGCCGAGCAACTCGCCGTTGTCGAACCAGAAAGCGCCGTGGATGGGCCGGCCGGCGCGTTCCGGGGCTACTTTCGCAACCTGGAAGCATTCAGTGATTTTGCCTTCGGCGGCATGATGACAGGCGAGGAAATCTCGCCTGCGATCCGTTGGAAGACGGATCCGCTCTACAGTTCGCAGGTCCACTACGAACGGCAAACGCCTTGCCTCCTCGAAGCCGCGCCACCGCAAGGGCCGGATGTCGAGATTCAGCCGGGCGCAAGCTTCGAGTCGTTCCGTGTTTTCGAATTGCTGCACGACAACACGGACCGGGAGCGCCGCGGGCTGGCGCTCCGCCGCGCATATCGGGCTCTCGCTCCGTGGGCTCAGGAGAATCCGATCCTGATGCACGTGCGCAGCGCGCAACCTGAGGCCGTTAAAGCGGCCATTGATCAATGCGCGGACGTGGGCTTCGAGATGGTCATCATGACCTTCGGCAGCGGCTTCAACATTGAGAACGAGAAGCCAGAATACCTCGCGCAGATTAGAGAGCTTGCCGATTACGGCCGGGCAAGGGGCATCGTGTTGGGCGGCTACTCGCTGCTGGCCAGCCGCAGCGTTGACGCCACTAACGATTGCATCAACCCGGACACCGGCCGCCCCGGCGGGATGCGTTTCGGCAACTCGCCGTGCATCGGATCGCCCTGGGGGCAGGACTACTTTCGTAAGCTCCAGCAGTTCTTCGAGAAAACAGGCTGTGCCATCCTCGAACACGACGGCTCGTATCCAGGTGACGTGTGTGCCTCGACGAATCATCCGGGACACCGCGGGCTCAAGGACTCGCAGTGGACGCAGTGGAAGACCATCACGGGTTTTTACCAATGGTGCCGCGCCCGCGGCATCTACCTAAACGTGCCGGACTGGTATTACCTGAACGGCTCCACCAAGTGCGGCATGGGTTATCGGGAGACGAACTGGTCGCTGCCGCGCGACGAGCAGGAGATCATTGAACGCCAAAATATCTACGACGGTACGTGGGAGAAGACGCCGAGCATGGGCTGGATGTTTGTGCCGCTCACCGAATACCAGGGCGGAGGCGCCGCGGCGACCATCGAGCCGCTGAAGGAACACCTGCCGCATTACGAGACCCGTCTCGCGAACCTCTTTGGGGCGGGCGTCATCGCGTGCTATCGAGGGCCACGGCTCTTTGACGCTCCTGAAACGCGGGCGGTCGTCAAGCGCTGGGTGGATTTCTACAAGCAGCATCGTGCCATCCTCGACAGCGATCTCATCCATCTGCGCCGCCCCGATGGGCGCGATTGGGATGGCTGGCTGCACGTCAACCCAGCGTTGAAGGAGCGCGGGTTGGCGGTCATCTACAACCCGCTTCCCCAAGCCGTCGAGCGTCGCATCCGCCTGCCCCTGTACTATACCGGCTTGACGAGCAAAGCGGTTTTGCGCCGAGCGGACGGGGCAACGCAGCGGGTGAAGCTGGGACGGGACTATTCGATAGAACCCGTCGTTTCACTGCCGGCCAAAGGTCGCACGTGGCTCGTCGTCGAGGCGCCTTGAGCCTGTCTTCAACATGAAGAACCAACCTCTGCTCCTGTTGCTTGGCTTGACGCTTTGTGGTGTGTCGGCGCTTTTCGCAGAGCGCTTGCCGGAGAGTCCGCCCAACCTAAAACTCGCCGCGCCCATCAAGACTTGGGACGAAGCCATCCCGCTCGGCAACGGCACGATGGGCGTTCTGCTTTGGGGCGAGGGCAGCATGCTGCGCCTTTCTCTGGATCGGGGCGATTTGTGGGACGAACGACCATCGAAGCGGTTCACTGAGGTCCACGACCGGTTCAACTGGCGCACCATGCAGCAGCTCGTCGCCAGCAATCGCATGGATGAGTTCAACGACATCTTCGACTCGAATTACGACTACAACGGTCCGCCCACAAAGCTACCCGCCGGTCGCGTTGAGATCACGCTGGATGAATCCCAGACGGTCGAGACTTTCGAGCTCAACCTGGCGACGGCTGAGGGAGTCGCGCGGTTTGGGAAGACAGGTGAGTTGAGAGCGTTTGTCAACGCAGCGAGCGTGGCAGACCCGGTGGCGTTGGTCTGCATCACCGGGCCGCCGTTGAAGGACCTGCGACTCAAGACGCCGGATTCGGTGAAGAAGCTCGGGTATGGGCCACCCCGCACCGGCGAGGCCGAGGGACTGCGCTGGTTTGAGCAAGACGCCGCGGAAGGCTTCGCCTACGCCGTGTGCGCGGGGTGGAAACGGGTCGAGGATTCCACACTACTTGCGGTGACTGTTGCCACGCGGGCCGAAGGCAAGAGTCCGCAAGCCGCCGCCCAGGCTCGCGTCGAAGCTGCGTTGAAGGCGGGCTACGAAAAGCTGCTCCGCGAGCATGCCCGGTGGTGGACCGCTTTCTGGGAACGCTCACACGTGACTCTGCCCGAATCACACATCCTCCAGCACTACTACCTCGTGCGGTATTTCTACGGTGCCGCCTCGCGGCGCGGCGCGCCGCCGATGCCGCTGCAAGGCGTCTGGTCCGCTGACGCTGGCACACTGCCCCCGTGGAAGGGGGATTATCACAATGACCTCAACACGCAGATGACCTACCTCGCGTATCGCACTTCCGGCGATTTCGACGAGGGCGCGTGTTTCCTCGATTACCTCTGGAATCTGCTGCCGACGTTTCGCCAGTTCGCGAAGGACTTCTACGACGCACCCGGCGCGGCGGTGCCGGGTGTGATGAGTCTGGCCGGTCAACCGCTCGGCGGCTGGGGGCAGTACAGCCTCTCGCCCACGATGGGCGCTTGGAACGCGCATCTGTTCTACCTCCACTGGCGACACACGGGCGACAAGGCCTTCCTCCGTGACCGCGCCTATCCGTTCTGCCGCGAGATCGCGGTTTGCCTCCGTGCTCTACTCAAACCGGATGAGCACGGCATCTTGAAACTCCCACTCTCCAGTTCGCCGGAGATCTTTGACAACACCCACCGCGCCTTTCTCAAGCCGAACAGCAACTACGATCTCGCCAGCTTGAAGATCCTGTTTTTCTCCCTCGCGGAAATGGCCGAGGTGCTCGGCGACAAAACCGCTTCAACTGAATGGCTAGGTGTGGCGGGGCGGCTTGGCAACTGGCATTTGCAGGCCGATGGCACCTTGCTTCTGGACGAAAGCACTCCGCTGCCAGGCAGCCACCGCCATCTCTCGAATCTCATGCCGCTGCACCCGTTCAATCTCATCACGACCGACGGCGGCGAGCGTGACCGTCAAATCATTGTCGCCAGCCTGAAACAATGGGACGAGATGGGCACGAAAGCCTGGTGCGGCTACAGCTTTTCATGGATGGCCTGTCTGCGGGCGCGCGTCGGCGATCCCGAAGCCGCGCTTCGCAATCTCGATATTTACGCCCGTGCCTTCATCCTGCGAAACGGTTTCCACGCCAACGGTGATCAAACGAAGTCCGGCTTCAGCGGCATGACGTATCGCCCGTTCACGCTTGAGGGCAATTTCCTCGCCATGGAAGCCGTCCACGAAATGCTCCTGCAAAGCTGGGCCAGTGAACTGCCGTCACCCTCTGCCAAGGCGCGTTGGGGCGCGATCCGCATCTTCCCGGCGATGCCTTGGCGGTGGCATGACGCTTCGTATGAGAATCTCCGCGCTGAAGGAGGTCATCGCGTTGCTGCGAGACGAGAGAACAATGCGACGACGTGGTTTCGTATCGTGGCCGCGTGCGATGGCGTCGTGCGCATCCGCGACAACTTCGGTGGGCGTGAACCTCAATGGAGTCGCCGCGGTGTGCAGCGGGTTGGAGAGGACTTTCGTATCACCCTCAAGCGCGGACAAGTACTCGAAGCCAGGTTGCCAAAGCCGCTGCAGATACCGCCAACACCAGCGGGTGTCGCTCAGCCCATTGCCGTGCAGCGGCGTCCCTGAAATCTCCGGCATTGTGCAGAGGACTGGTTTTCACCTTAACCTGACGCCATGAACAGCAAGTCACCGCCGCGCTTGGTCGTTCTCTTCGCGTTTCCTCTGAGTTTTCTGGCGTTGGTTGTCATATCGCTGGCTAGACCCATGGATTCGGCGGCGGCGGAAGATCGTTTCCCAAACCTTGCTGCGCAGAGCAAGCTGCCACAAGGGCCAGGTCTTGGTGCGAAGTTCAAGGCCGATGCGGGCATCGCGTCGAATCCCGCGGTGATCTTCGCCGATGACTTTGAGGAAGGTGAGCTGGGGGCGCGTTGGGACGAAAAGGGCAACCCCAAGTCCAAGGCCTTGAGCCTTGCCCCGACCGGCAGTGGCGTCTGCGGGCAGCGCTGTCTGAAAGTCGAAGCGCGTCTGGGCGAGAACACAGGTGACGGCCCCACGAAATGGTTCGAGCCCGTCCCACAAGTTTTTGTGCGGTTTTACGTCAAGTTCGATCCCGGCTGCGATTACGTGCATCACTTTGTGACGCTGCGCGCGAACAAGGGCCTGCACGGCGGCGATAAGTGGAGCGGCTTCGGCGGCGCGGGTTTGTGTCCCAAGGGCGACGAGCGTTTCTCCACCGCGCTTGAGCCTTGGGGTAACTGGGCGCGCTGGCCGGCGCCCGGCAAGTGGAACTTCTACAGTTACTGGCATGAGATGAAGGTCTCGCCCGACGGCAAGTATTGGGGCAACTCGTTTCAAGTCGAGCCGCAGGAGGTCATTCCGAAAGACCGTTGGATTTGTGCCGAGTTCATGCTGCAGGAAAACGTCCCGGGTCAACCGGACGGTGAGCAGGCGTTTTGGATTGATGGCCGCTTACTGGGGCATTGGCGCGGCATCCACTGGCGCAAGACCGCAGGCCTCCGAGCCAACGCGCTTACCCTGGAATCCTACGTCACGGATCGCTGGACGAAGAACCCGACGAACATTGTCTTTTTCGACAACCTCGTCATCGCGAAAGAATACATCGGCCCCGTCAGCCGTGAGTAAGACCCCAACGACACTGGGCTCTGCGAAGCACCACGCGTGCGGTTGGACGGCGCGTTGCTGGTTTCTTTTTCCTTTTTCGTGCACCCGATTCCCCGTTGAATAGCGCCCATGTCACGCGACTACGTTCTGCAGCCGTTCCATTCCGAGGTGCGGCTGCAACTGGATTACGCGGGCGAACTCAATGCGCAACAGTTCGCTGCCGTAACCGCGCCGCCGGGCCCGGCGCTGGTCATTGCGGGCGCGGGTTCGGGCAAGACGCGCACACTGACCTACCGGGTCGCGTTCTTGCTGGAGCAGGGGATTCCGGCTGACCGAATCTTGTTGCTCACGTTCACCAACAAGGCCGCGCGCGAGATGATGCGGCGCGTGGCGGATTTGCTCGGGCAGGAGTTGGCGGCGCTCTGGGGCGGAACGTTTCATTCCATCGGCAACCGTATCCTGCGCCAACACGCTACGCTGCTCGGCTACGAGCGCGACTTCAGCATCCTCGATCGTGAGGACGCCAAGCATTACGTAAGCACTTGCGTGGCGGAGGCCGAGATTGACACCAAGGCGACACGTTTTCCGAAGGCGGAGGTGCTGGGCGACATCTTCTCGAAGGCGCTGAACACGCAGAAGCCCATCGAGCAGATTCTCGGCGAGGACTATCCCTACTTCGCGCAACTCGCCAAACCCTTCGCCGAAGTGCAACGCCGTTACGCCGAACGAAAACGCGCGGCCAACGCGATGGATTTTGACGATCTGCTCGTGCTCTGGCTGCGGCTGCTTCAGGAGCAGGCGGACGTGCGCGAGCATTACCAGCGGCGGTTTCAGTTCATCCTCGTGGACGAGTACCAGGACACGAACAAGCTCCAAAGCGACGTGATTGACCTGCTGGCCGCGCGGCATCACAACCTCATGGTCGTGGGCGATGACGCCCAAAGCATCTACGGCTGGCGGGGAGCGAACTTCCAGAACATCCTCAAGTTTCCCGAGCGTTACCCGCAGGCGAAGATTTTCAAGATCGAAACCAACTACCGCAGCACGCCTGAAATCCTGAACGTTGCGAACGCGGCGATCACGGCGAACGTAAACCAGTTCGCCAAGGCCCTCGCCCCGGCGCGGAAGTCGGGCCTGCGTCCAGCACTCGTGGTCTGCGGCGACGCGGCACAACAGGCGGCTTTCGTCGCACAACGCGTGCTGGAGTTGCGCGAGGAAGGTGGGGTGCTGGACAAGATGGCGGTGCTGTACCGTTCGCATTTCCACGCGCTGGAGCTGCAGCTCGAACTGACGCGGCGAAACATCCCGTTCAGTATCACCAGTGGCATCCGGTTCTTCGAGCAGGCGCACATCAAAGACGTGGCGGCGTATCTGAAGCTCGTGGCCAACCCGCGCGATGAACTGTCGTTTAAGCGCATCGCTCAGCTCCTGCCGGGCATCGGCGGCAAGGGAGCGGACAAACTGTGGCGGGTGTTTCAGGCGGCGGTGGGAAACATCGAACAGCGAACAGCGAACGCCGAACCTTCAGCCAAACCCGAGACTCGAAATTCGAAATCCGAATCCCGCGAAGGCGGGACGAAGCCTGAAGTCCAAAATCCACTTGCCACTGTTCTACAGGTGTGCGCCACCAGTTTGCCGAAGAAGGCCGTGACTGCTTGGGCACAGCTCGTGGCCACGGCGGCGCAACTGGAGGCGGACGATACCCGCGGCAAGGCCGCCGCCATGATCGAGTTGGTAATTGAGGCGGGCTACGATGATCACCTGAAGGAGACTTACGCGAACTACCGGTCGCGTCTGGAAGATCTGGAGCAACTTGCGGCGTTTGCCGAGCAGTTCGGCGACTTGAACGATTTCCTGACGCAGCTTGCTTTGCTCACGAACGTGGAGGCGGAGGACGACAAGCCCGCCAACCAGGACACGGAACAGTTGCGGCTCTCGACGATCCACCAGGCCAAGGGGCTGGAGTTCGATGTCGTCTTCGTGATCATGCTGTGCGACGGCTTATTTCCGTCGGCACGGTCACTGGAGACTCCCGAGGGCGAAGAGGAAGAAAGGCGGCTGTTCTATGTGGCTGTCACTCGCGCCCGCAATGAACTTTACCTGAGCTATCCGCTCATCCGCGCCACGCACGGTATGGACGGGGACTTCATGCAGAAGCCGTCCCGATTCCTGAGCGAGATTCCAAAGGAGCTGCTGGAAGAATGGCGGCTGCAAACCTTCAACCCTTACCACTGAAACGGCAGGTTCGAAGGACCAAACCTGTATGCGGCTGCGGCGGCCGCGTCGCTCACAACCGTTTCTTCCACGCGCGTTCATGGCGCGCCGCATGGATGACGGCGTAGATGACAATCGTGTCGCCGGTCACGCGAAAGATGATGCGATAAGGAAAACGGGACGTGTAGGCCCAGCGCACTTGTCTGCGGCGATGGCGCACGCGATAGAAGAGCGGATTGCGCGGCAGCCGGGCCATCGTTTGTCGGGTGGCCTGAAGGAACTTCCGGCCCAGGCCCTCTTGCCGCTCCTCATACCACTTCTCGGCTTCCAGGAGGTCGGCATCCACTTCGGGGCGGACGACGAGGCGCCAGCTCACTCGCCCAACCTCCGCTTGAGCCGGGCATCGAACTCCACCCAGGGAATCGCCACCTCGGGGTTCTTCTCGTGAGCGTCAATTCGGGATTCAATGAGTGCCTTCTCAGCGTCGGTGAGCGGATCATCAGCGTCCAGCCATTCGTCTTCGGCGATCTGTTCGATCTGGTAGATTCTCTCCAAGACTTCGTGCCGTTCTTCCGGCTTGAGCCTGGGCAGTTCGTCAAGGATCTCGGCTTTGCTCATGGCCGGAATCTAGGTCCTGGCGGGCTTCTCGGCAAGCATCCTGGCAAGTGTCCGCTCCAACGTTGCCCAGTCGGTCTCCGCACCAAAGCAACGCAGCGTCAGCCCGCCGCCCTGAGCTTCTTCAAGTCCTCGGCCAGGAACTGTGCCACGTCTTTGAACTTGGCGGCGTTGGCAGGGCTGAGAGCCATCAGGGTCTCATGGGCTTCCAGGCTGGTTTGGGCCATCTCCACGCGAGTGTGCTCCGCGCAGGAAACCGGTGCGGCGTCTGCAATTGCCTGGCTGACCAGAGGGTCGCTGACGAGTTTCACCACGTCGCTGACGCCCAAGCTTTCGATGAGCTCGGACACGCGCGGGTTCGGGTTCGAGAGTTCCAACCCCGGCTCGCCGCTGGTTTCGTTGCGGACCTTCAGCGCCAGCCCGCAAAGCAATCCCAGAAAGGTGCTGTCCATGAGCACGCATTCGCTCATCTCGATGATGAAGCGGCGGTAACCCTTCTCCAGCAAGCCCGTGGTGAGATTCTTGAAGTCCGGCCCGCAGCCGAAATTGGCGCGCCCGGTGATGCGCAGGCGGACCTCGGCGTCGCCGACGCTCACCAGCACTTTGGCAGGTTGCAGACTCATCGCGAAAAAGACGGTTGGGCCGGCCGGGCTTCCCGCCGGGCCGTGCCGATGATCTGGGCCAGCGCCTGTTGCAGCACCAGCGACTCTTCCAAGCCGCTCGACACCAGACGCCGGTTGCATTCCAGCAGGATGTTCATCGCCCGAATCAGTTCGGCACTTGAGTAATTCTTCGACTGCTGCAACGCACGGTGCAGCACAAACGGGTGCATGGCAAGTGGGTTGAAGCGCCGGTCCGCCGGCAACTGGTCGGCCGGCACGCGATCCAGGCTCGCCTTGAACCGGCTGTAATCGGCGTCCGCCTTCACCCAACCTTCGCGGACCATCTCGCGCGCGAAGAGCATCGCGCGCACTTTCGTGATCAGGCCGTAGAGCAGGCCGATCTCCGATTTGTCGCGGTCGAACTGCATGTCCCACAACTCCTCGTCCAGCCGCTTGAGCAACTTGGGCAAGTCGCGGTCGCCGAGCGCATCCGCCACGGCAAAGGCGCGGGCGGTCTTGTTCCGGGTGCAAATCGCCGCCACGTCCGCTGCGGTGATCTGCGGGCGGTCGCCGACGTAGAGGCAAACCTTCTCCACCTCGCTCGCCAGCAGGCGCGCGTTCGGGCCGACCGAGCTGACCAACGCCGCCAGCGCGTCTTCGTCCATCTCCTTCTGCCGGGCGCGGACGGCCTTGCGCACCCACAACTCCGCCTGCTCGGCCCAATCCTTGTCCTCCACCGACCAGCCGGCGAGGTTCTCCACCGTGCCGAGTTTCTCGACGGTTTTGTAGAAGACGCGTCGTTTGTCCACCTTGCCGGCGCTGAGGAGCACCCGCACGCCGGCGTTCCAATCGAACGCCTTCAACTCGTCGGCGATCTGGGCCAGCGTTTCGGTGACGAGCGCCGAGGCGGACACGCGGTCGTCGCCGAGGAAATTGCAGTCGCGCAGCCAGACGACCTTGGCGCTGCCGAAGAAGGGGAGAGTCTGCATCGCCTCGCGGAACTTGCGCAAGGCCGCCATCGCCTCGCCGCCGTTGCCGACGCTGCCATCAATCGTGTCGTCGCCAAACCCGCCGCACTCGGCGCTCCATTGCTGGAACAACACCTTCGCGCGCTGCTTCACGGCGAACTCGTCCTCGCCGCAGACGAGGACGAGCGGTTTCGATGACTTTGCTGAGGGAGAAGGCATCGCTAGAAGTTAGGAACAAACGCCCACTCAAGTCGTCCGTCTGGCACGTGCTACCAACGCGTAGACCCACCCGATACAAGCGCCGAGCAAAGTCCACAGGAGAACGAATGCGAAGCGTTCAACGAGGATGCTACCGACATAGGTATCAATCGGGAAGACCCGATCCCATCCGAGCATCAGTTGATTTGCGGGGTAGTGTAACCACCTGGCAAAATCGAGCAACCGCCCCTCATCTCGAACAAAGCCTGTAAGAATCATGAGTACAAGTCCGACGAAGAACCCGGCTAGCACTGGCATCCAGAACCGAAATGAACGCGAGGTGTTCATCCACTCGAACTATTACTCCCCCTCACCGCTCTGCTCGTTGATTCGCTGGAGATGCTCGCTCATGTCCTCCATCGAATCGAACAGCGTCTGGGCGACGTAGATCGGGCATTTCTGGGCGACGGCCAGCGCCAGGCAATCGCTCGGGCGCGCGTCCACTTCCACCAACTTGCGGCCCAGCTCGTTCGCCTGCTGGAGGATCAGCCGGGCGAAAAACGTCTGATTCTTCAGCTCCGTGATGACCACGCGTTCGAGGTTGATCCCGAAACCCTTGAACAGGCTGAGGATCATGTGGTGCGTGAGCGGGCGTTCGGACGGGCGCTTGGCAATGAAGTCGCCGATGGTTTTCCCCATCCACGGGTCCACGTTGATGATGAAGACCTTTTCGTCGTTGCCCACGAACAGGGCGCAGCCGCTCTGGTTGGGCCAGACGCCGCGAATCTGCACGGGAACAACATCGTTCTTCATGGCGCAAACCTAGGGGCAGGGCCGAAAAAAGACAAGCCCGCGTCCTTCGCCATTTCCGCTTGCCGCGCCCGCCCCCGCTTCCTACCGTCGTCCAGCAAAGGGTTATGTGGACCTGCACGAAATGTGGCGAGGAGAGCGAGGAGTCGTTTGATTCCTGCTGGAAGTGTTCAACGG
>CAZWJC010000006.1:0-69023 GCA_964634255.1 uncultured Verrucomicrobiota bacterium
CGCCCGGTTGGTAGTACATCTCCACCCGGCCCGGGCTTGGACGGAAATCGTCAAAGGGGTCTTCGGCATTGATGCGGCACTCGATGGCGTGGCCGCGAAACTGGATGTCGCTCTGCGAGAATTTCAGCGGCTCACCCATGGCCACCATGATCTGAGCTCGAACCAGATCAATCCCCGTGACCTCCTCGGTAATCGGATGCTCGACTTGGATGCGTTTGTTGACCTCTAGGAAGTAAAACTTGCCTTTGTCGTCCACGATGAACTCAACCGTGCCGGCGTTGGTGTAATGTGCCAGTTCGGCGATCTTGACCGCCGCCTTGCCCATGTCCTTGCGCAGACCTTTGAACTTCCCGTCAATAAACGGCGAGGGTGTTTCCTCGATGACCTTCTGGTTGCGACGCTGAATCGAGCAATCCCGCTCGCCAAGGTGAACGATGTGCCCCTTTTGGTCAGCCAGAATCTGGAACTCGATGTGCCGCGGGTTTTCGATGAATTTCTCGATGTAAACCCCGGAGTTGCCGAACGCCTTCTCCGCCTCGGTGCGGGCGGTGTGGTAGCCCTTGACCAGAGATACGTCGTTGTGGGCCACGCGCATGCCGCGTCCGCCGCCACCCGCCACGGCCTTGATCATCACGGGGTAGCCGATGCGCTTGGAGATGGACAAGGCATCCTGCTCGTTCTCGACGAGTCCTTCCGATCCTGGCGGTACCGGCACGCCGGCCTTCTTGGCAAGCGCACGACTGACTGCTTTGTCCTCCAAGGCAGTCATCGCGCGGGCGCTGGGGCCAATGAAGCGGATGTTGCAGCTTTCGCAAACGTCTGCGAAATGGGAGTTCTCCGAGAGGAAGCCGTAGCCGGGATGAATGGCGTCGACGTCGGTGATCTCCGCCGCGCTGACAATTCGGTCAATCCGCAGGTAGCTCTCGCTGGCAGGGGCTTTGCCGATGCAAATGGCTTCGTCGGCCATCTGAACGTGCATCGAACTGGCGTCCGCTTCGGAGTAGACTGCTACCGAACGGATGTTCAGTTCCTTGCAGGCCCGAATGATCCTAACGGCGATTTCGCCGCGGTTGGCCACCAGTATCTTCTCAAACATGCGGTTGAATTGAACTTCGGCTGCTGCCCACGCCCTTCCCTGACCGATAGCACCGGGAACACGCTAAACGGTCAAATCGGTCGGAGCTTGAACAGGGGTTGGCCGAACTCCACGGGTTTCGCGTTCTCGACGAGCACTTCTGTAACAACACCTTTGGCCTCGGCCTTGATTTCGTTCATCACCTTCATCGCCTCAATGATACAAACAACCGTATCTGGGCCGACTTCGCTGCCGACTTCCACGTAAGACGCGGCTTCGGGGGATGGACTGCGGTAGAACGTCCCAATCATCGGCGATTTCACCTCGGGCCCGGGTTCGGCGGGAATGACTGATGACGGCGCAGGTGCACCCGCCGCTGCCGGAATGGTCGCTTGGGGTAGCGCGGTTGGTCCAGGCGTGTAACTCACGCCGCCCTCTTCGAACGCTGGCAGCCCACCCCCATTCGCACCGCGTTTAAGCCTGATCTTGAAATCCTGCCGCTCCAATTCAAACTCCGAGACGGAGTTCTTCTTCATCAGGTCAATGATCGCCTTAATGTCTTTCAGGTCCACAGTTTGTGCCATCTTGCCACAACCGCCGGGTTGGGTCTTTCCCTTAAGCAAAAAAGCAGCAGCCGAACTTCGACTCTGCTCTTCCGCTTACAGGTTGCGGGAATGTTAGCGTCAACTCCAAGCCGGGTCAAGATTGAATCTTGGAAGCAGTGACCTCAAACTGACGCTCACATCGGTGCGGAATAAACGAGATTCCCTAAGTTTCGCTAACGCTAACTGCGGCCTCCAATCCCAAGATATACGAAAATGCCCCGAATCCGGAAACTTGCCCCCTGCAAACCGGCGCGATAAGTGACTTCTGCCGGAACTCCTCTCTGGCATAAATGTTCGATAGATGGATCTCTACGACTGGAAGCCCAATCGCGCTGATGGCATCCCGCAAAGCAATGCTCGTATGTGTGTAGGCCGCGGCATTGAGTACGACTGCGCCAAACTTGCCCTTCGCTTGCTGAATCCAACCGATCAATTCGCCCTCGACATTAGATTGGCGGAACTCCACTTCCGCGCCCAGTTGCTTGGCGCGTTGCTGGACCAGAGCCTCGATATCCGACAAAGTGGTGCGTCCGTAGACCTCCGGTTCACGTTGCCCAAGCAGGTTTAAATTGGGGCCATTTAGGAAGAGAATTCTCATGTTCGGGTCGCCAGAGTAGCGGTTTCAGCGCACGTTGTCGAATCGTTTGCAGTATTGGCCACCAACCAGCCCAGTAGGGCAAAAGCCGCCCAAGCCAAGGCCGGAATGTAGAGGTTGAATTCAACACATCCTTGCAACGCCCAGCCTAGCACCCCCAGCCAAACCGCAAACTGCTCCCAAGACCCAGCTCCCAGAATTCGTCGCCCAGACACAGCCAATCCACCACCAACCATCGCCACATAGAAAAGGAACGCCGGCCAACCGCTGTCTGAAGCTTGTTGCAGGTAATCGTTATGCGCCAACCGAGCCATCTCTGACTCTGGTCGCTTGATTTGCTGATAGGGACGGGAAAACGTCCCTGGACCCGTGCCGAGGATAGGATTGGCAGTTGCGGTTTGGAGCGCGGCCCGCCAGTAATCGAACCTGGCCACCACGCTGGTTGCTCCCCGCTTGAAGAAGTCGGCGTACTTAACGGCAAATCCCGCCAATCCCACCACCAGGAAGCCGATCAACACCGTGACTTTGATCGGTCGGCTCACCGGCGACCGGAGCATAGCCACCGCGGCGAGAATCAAGGCCAACAGCCAGCCTGCCTTGGACCCCGACCAGAACAGGCATGCCAGTGCGCCAAGTCCGAAAACGCCACCCACGAAGCCTCGGGCCCCGGTCGTCAGCCGCCGGGTGGTTGCCAGTGCGACCAAGCATGGCGGCAGCATGAGAAGGATAGCTCCGGCCAGTGAGTTCGGGTAGAACAGCGTCGAGCTGATGCGGTTGCTCTCCGCCTTCTTGAGCAGGCCCGGATTCACGGTCCAACCTTCCGGCGTCCGCAGGAGCATGCCGTTTTGCTCCATCTGCAGCACCTGTTCTTCCGGGACGTCGCGCCAATGGCTTTGCTCGTGTTGGAGCAGGAAACTCCGGGTTTCCGCCAAGCCGCGGAAGCGCTGGTCCACCCCTACCGCGATGACCAACAACATCGCACCGACAATTCCTCCCCAGAGATAGTCCAAGGACCGCGCCTGGCCCAAGGTGAAATAGCCCACATAGAAGCAAACGACGCAGGCGGCGAAATGCTTGAGCGTCAGCCCGGTCAACGCCGCATCCACCGTCGTCGTCGCCGCCAAAAGCTGCCAGCCGAACCAAGCCAATGGGAGCATCACAAGCCAGCGAGGTTTGCCAATTCTAAAGCGTCCCACAGCGACGCCTCCAACCGCGAGGATTGTCAGCATTACATACCCCACGGTCACCGGCCACTGGGCGATAGCCCATTCGTAGCCATCCTTCGGCCAGGTGACAAATCCCTCCATGATGACCGCGTTGCCGAACTTCAGCAGGGCAATGCCGAGGAACACTCCGAACAATCCTACAAAAAGCCGCAGCCCCAACTCGCCTTTAAGGCCACCGGGACCTGTGGTCTTCGGTTTCATGGTAGCAACGCACGGTCAGAGGTGCAGCTTCAGCAAACCGACTTCGAGGGCCAGCGGTTCCTGGACGTTGGTGTGCAACAAGCGCTGCGTGGCTTCGAGCGTGCGCAGGTTTTCGAGCGCCTGCTGCGGCGTCAGGCGTTGGGCCAAACGCGGCGTGCCAGCCAGTTGCGGGAATGACAAGCCGTTTCCCGCGGCATTCAGACAGTGCAGCCAGACATCGCGCAACCACCATTGCACCGCCAGCAGCAGTTCGCCCCGCCGGCGGCGGTATTCCGCCTCGATGGCTGCCGCCAGCTCATCTTCCCATTTGTCACGAAGGTCTTTCTCCACGTCCTCGTAGCGCTCCAGCGGCGAGCGTTCGCTCAGGCGTTTCTCGACTTCCGCCTTCGTCTCGGCCAGCCGGCGTAGCAGCGAATCCATCAACCGATACCGGCTTAGCAGGCTTTTCTGCTCAGTGGCGGCCAACTCGCTGAAGGCGGCCAGCCACTCCATCTGCGCGGCGTCAAGATGCTGAACGCCCGCCCCGCCAAAGTTCAACCGGAGGCATCGCGACAGGATCGTTTCCAGCAGGCGGGAAGGATCGGTGGTCAACAGGATCAGCACGGACTTGGCGGGCGGCTCTTCGAGCGTCTTGAGGAAGGCATTTGCCGCCTGGGGATTCAGCCGGTCGGCCGCCACGATTACCGCCACCTTGAACTCCGCCTCGTTGGGCTTCAGGTGAATCTCGCGGCTCAACTCGCGAATTTGTTCAATCGTGATGATACGCGTCTTCGATTCCGGCCGCACCCAATGCACGTCCCCGTGGTTTTCGCCATCAATCTTCCGGCACACGAGACACGCGTCGCAACAATCCGTGGCAGCAGCCCCGGCGGTGGCGCGGACCGGATTCTGGCAGTTCAACGTCTTGGCGAGAGTGCGGGCGAGGCTTTCGAGCTCATCCAGTTGATGGCCGGTGAAGAGATACGCGTGGCCCAACCGGCCGCGCGCCAGCGAGCGCTGCAACAACTGCACGCCCTGTTCCTGCTCTTGATACGCTTTGAACGCCATCGCGCGCTATACTCGACAGCGCGAGGGAACGTGACAAGCAACTTCGCGCCGCTGCTGTCGCCTCGCCGGCGAATGTTTCGGAAGCGTCGCGCGCTGCGTTTCCGCTTGTCAGCCTTCGGAAGCGCCCCTAGAGTCGCCCCAGCGATGCAACTTGAATTGTGACATGATCGAATTGATTCAGTTTCCGTGGAGTCCGTTCTGCCTAGTTCAGCGCCGCATCTTGGAGTTCTCCGGTCAACCGTTCAAGACCGTCAACATCCCGTCCAACTCCGATCGTTCGCTCGTCTGGAAGCTCACCAAGGAGCGTTACTATGGCGTGCCGATTATCCGGGACGGCCGGACGGTGGTGTTCGAGATGGACGAGGAATCGCAGGTCATCGGGAAATACCTGGACGACAAACTGGGCCTCGGCCTGTTCCCGCGCGAGTTGGAGGGCGTGCAGGCAATCCTCTGGCGCTACATCGAGAGCGAAGTCGAAGGCTGCACCTTCCGATTGAATGACATTCACTGGCGCGAGTTTGTGCCGAAGGCGGATCAGTTGGCTATGATTCGGCACAAGGAGCGCAAGTTCGGGCGCGGCTGCCTGGAGCAATGGAGCAAGGACCGGAAGCAATGGCAGCGGCAGCTCACCGCCAAGCTCCTCCCGTTCGAGGAGATGCTGATGCACCACCGCTTCCTCTTGGGGGATCGCCCCCGCTTTGTGGATTTCGACCTCTTCGGCATGCTCGCCAACTACCTTTACTCGGGCCACTACCAGTTGCCGGCGCGGCACAACCGCATTCAGGACTGGTACACCCGCATGCAGCGCGTGAAAGCTTCCCAGTTCGTCGCGTGAAAAACTTCGTACTCGACACCAACGTCCTCCTCCACGACCCCAACTCCATCCTGAACTTCCAGGACAACCACGTCCTGATTCCCATCGAAGTCATTGAGGAGATCGACCGTTTCAAGCGTGAGTCCAGCGAACTCGGCCAGAACGCCCGCAACGTCTCCCGCATGCTGGACGGCTTTCGTGAGCAAGGCAGCCTGAGCGAAGGCGTGAAGTTGCCCAACGGCGGCCAGTTGCGCGTCGTCTTCAAGAAACGCCCGACGAAGAATGGCAACGGCAACGGTCGTTCCAAGGAACACTCGGTAGACGACCGCATCCTCTCGCTCTGCCTCAGCATCCAGAAGCAGGACGCCAAGCGGAAGACCATCCTCGTCACCAAGGACATCAACCTCCGCATCAAGGCCGATGCGCTGGGCCTCGCCGCCGAGGATTACGAGACCGACCGCGTCTTCATCACCGACCTCTACACCGGGATGATCGAGGTGATGATGAACCCGGAAGTGATTGCCCGCTTCCGCGCCAACGGGGAACTAGACCTGCCCACCGACAAGCAGTACTCCCCAAACGAATACGTCACCCTCGCCGACGAAACGAATCCCAAGCGCACTGCACTTGCCAAAGTGGACCCCACCGGCACGAAGCTTATCCCCATCCTCGACAGCCGCGACGGCGTCTGGGGCATCAAGCCGCGCAATCGCGAACAGCATTTCGCTTTCGACGCGCTGCTCGACGACCGTGTGAAGCTGGTCACGCTCATGGGCAAGGCTGGCACGGGCAAGACGCTGCTAGCGATGGCCGCCGGCCTGAAGCGCACGGTGCTCGACCGCGAGTTCCGCCGGCTTGTCGTCGCGCGTCCGACCATTTCGATGGGCAAGGAACTCGGCTTCCTGCCCGGTTCGCTTGAAGAGAAGCTCGCCCCCTGGATGCAGCCGATTCACGACGCGCTCGAAATGCTCAGCGACTTGAACATGGGCCACGATCATCGCCGCAGCACCGACTTGATGCGCTCCGGCAGCATTGTGGTCGAGGCGCTCAGCTACATCCGCGGACGCAGCATCGCGAACCAGTTCATGATCATTGACGAGGCGCAGAACCTCACGCCGCTGGAGGTCAAGACCATCGTCACCCGCGTCGGCCACGGCACGAAGATCGTGTTCACCGGCGACCCCTACCAGATTGACAATCCTTACGTGGACTCGGCCTCGAACGGCTTCAACTACGTGGTCAGCCGTTTCCGCGCCCACGCCATCGCCGCACACATCGAACTCCAGAAGGGCGAGCGTTCCGAGTTGGCGGAACTCGCGGCGAATGTGTTGTAGAGCGACGTCGCCACCGAGGCGGTCCAGATAGCTACACCAATTGGCCTAAAAGGCCGGCGTGAACCATCCCCGCAGATTCTGGCTGGCGGCAATGGCCGCGCACCACCCACCGGTCCATCACTCGTCGAAATGCCGCGTTAATCGGCGGGCGAGCGCCCCGCTGCCGAAGAGCAGGACCAATCCCGCCAGACCAAGCAGGCCATACACGGCGCAGCGTCCCACGCTGATTTCCCCTTTGCCGAACCGCTCGCGCATGAACTCCAGCCAGGTGTTCAATCCGCCGCAGGCGATCATCCCGAGCGCCACGAACCGTAGCAGCATGGCAGCACCTTTGGCGTAGGGATTCATTTGGTGGAAAGGTCCGACTCCGACGCGGCTTTCAACGCGGGCTCCATCACGTGGTTCAGGGCCCGCTAAACGTTTTCCGGCGCTGGCGGCTTGAGGGCAGGGTCCTGCGGCGCCTCGCCGACCGCACCACAGCAGGTCGTCTCGCGCGTGAAGCGCAGGTCCACCGACCGACCGTCGGCGTTGGCGGCGCTCACCGCGACAATCGGCAGTTCATACTGCCCGTCGGGCAGCGCAAACCGGTAACTGAACGAGCCGTCCGGCTGCAACTCGACCAGCCGACCGCCAATGGTCACCGTCGCGTTCGGTTCGGTTGCTCCATAGACGATCAACTCCGCGTTGACGTTGAGCCAAAACCCCTTGTTGCCGGCCTGTTCTCCACCGAACGGGCTGGAGGGACTGCTTACGAACTCGCTAGGTGAAGTCGGCCAATCGAAGGCCGGCTGTTGCTCGCCTTGAACCAGTTCACCGACTTGCATCGAGTCAGCCAGAGTTGGCTCCGCACCCATCGAGCCGACCCACTGTGCCAGAGCAGTCTCCTGTTCCGGCGTCAGCAAAACAGGCGTCGGCGCCGAGATCAGCGGAAACGCCCGATGTCCGCGTGTGCGCAGGGTCTCAACGGCGTCGGCCAGCGGCATCTCGGTGAGACCCGCCTGACGGGTGAGGGCAATCAACTTGGGTAGCGGCACCTCCGTCGGGATGGTTGCGAATCTGGCTCGCTTCAACGGCGACGGTTTTCCCACGGGCGTCCGGGCGGGTTCGCTCGTGGCCACCTGCGTCCAGACCTCGCCAGCCTGGTAGTATCCCAGTTCCGCCGCGAACTCGGCCCCGCCGCGGCCAACGTGGACGAACCAGTATCGCGACTCAGGATGCACATGAACTTCCGCCAGCGGCTCACCTGCCACCGCCTCGGCGTAGACCCGCAGCACTAAGTGGCCGTCCGAGGATTGCACGTTGCATTGCCGCTGCTGCTCGCGGCTCAAATCCCAGTGGGCGTAAAGCCACTCCGGATCGCGGGCGGTGAGAAAAAGCCGCTTCGTGCCGTAGCCCTCGGGCAATTGTGCCTGATGGCGCATCGCAGCAGCGGTCGTGGGATTCCCGCTCAGCGCAAATCGCTCTCCCGGCCCCTCCAAGAGAGCAGGTGACGGATGGTCGCCAGCCAGCAGGAGAGGAGGAATCTCCAGTTTGGTCGCCGCGGTCACAGGCGGTGGCGGGAGGCGGCGTTTCCGGGGCAATTCAGTTTTCAAAACGCCAGGGGCACGTCGCCGGCGTGGCGCCCGACCGACTTGCGGAGCGTTCGCGGGCAAGGACGCCGTGGAGGTTGTTTCCACGGTCTTCACTGGAGTCGTGCGCGCAACGCGCACCTTGCGGGCGTCAGCGGTCTTCAAGACCGCCGCCGTCCGACGTTTGCGTGGCGGCGCGGGCACGGTCTTTGCCGGCACCGGAGCCGCGGAAGCGGCTTCCAGCGGTCGGGAGATCGCCCTGCGCTTGGGACTTGGTTTTCGACGGACAACGGGTTTGGCGTCCTGTGAGCTGGGGCGACGTTTAACGGCCAACTTGACGGCTACCGTTGGGGTCGGCTCGGAAGTGATCGGCAAGTCTGCGACGGACTTGGCAAGGCTGGCCCGGCGTTTCACCGGCTTCTTCGGGGTGGCCGCGGTTTTCGTAGCGACACGGCGAAGCGCAGGCTTGGCGGCTTTGCGCCGCGTCCCTGCACGCGCCCGAGTTTTGGCTCTGGTACCCATCTCGTCCCGTTGCGTCTGCTGGCGGGCAGACTACGCGCGGGCCGCAGCCGTCGCAAACCCATTCTCCACCGATTTCCAGCCGCGGATCGAAGGTCTTCCGGCCGAAGCTGGAAGAATTCAATTTCGCACCGCTACTTTCTGCGGCATGCTGGGGGCATTATGGGCATGGGAAAACGCCGTGAGGCCCGCGAACGGGCCGTGCAGTTTTTGTTTCAGTACGATTTGAATCCTCCTGAGAAGCTGGAGGAAGCGCTCGCGCATTTCTGGAACTCGCAGCGCGCCGCCGCGATCGCCGAAGACAAGGGCAAGGCCACGTGGGGGGAGGCGGTGGAACTGCCCCCGCCGTCGGTCGAGGAAGCCGAGTGCCGGGTGTTCGCCGAACCGCTGATCCACGGCGTCATCCAGCACCGGGAGGAACTGGACACCAAAATCCGCCAATACGCCAAGAACTGGGACCTCCAGCGCATGGCGGTGGTGGACCGCAACGTCATGCGACTGGCCATCTTTGAAATGCTCTATCGCGAGGACATCCCACCCGTCGTCAGCATAAACGAGGCGGTGGACATCGCCAAGAAATTCTCCACCCCGGAGAGCGGAAAATTTGTCAACGGCATCCTCGACAAGGTAAAGGGCGATTTGATGCGGCCCGCGAGGATCGTGAAGTGAATGCTGCGAGTCAGTGGTCAGTCGTCAGTCGTTGGCAGCCAAGCTCGGCGCTTAGCGGACCGCTGACTACTGGCTAGTGACTACGCACCGACGCATGTTCGCCGACCTCCATATCCACACGCGATTCTCTGACGGCACGTATGCGCCGGAGGAGGTCGTTGCCGCTGCCCGCACACATGCGCTGGCCGCCATTGCGTTGACCGATCACGACACGGTGGAAGGTTGTGGCGCGGCTGCGGCCGCCTGTGCCGCCGCCGGGATCGAGTTCCTGGTGGGGGTTGAACTCACGGCGGAGCAGGACGGGCGCGAGATGCACATTCTCGGCTATGGCATGGACCCGGCAGACCCGAAACTGTTGCAGTCGCTTGCGCATTTCCAGTCCGTCCGCCAACAACGGATCCGCGAAATCGTCGCGCGCCTGAATGCGCTGGGCATCGCGTTGGAAGCCGAAACAGTGTTCGCGCTCGCCAACTGCCGCGCCCCCGGTCGGCCGCACGTGGCACGCGCCCTGGTGGCCGCCGGACACTGTGGCAGCCTGGATGAAGCCTTCGAGCGTTTTCTCAAGAAGCACCGCCCTGCGTGGGTGCCCAAATTCAAGATGTCCGCGCCCGAAGCGATTGCGCTCATCCATGACGCGGGTGGGATCGCCGTGCTGGCCCATCCAGTCTTAAACAAAGTGGACGACCTTCTGCCGGGGTTGGTAGCGGCGGGGTTGGACGGCATCGAGTGCTTCCACACGAAACACACACCTGCGATCACCGACCGCTACATCGGGTTGGCCAACCGGTTGGGCGCGCTGATTAGCGGAGGCAGTGATTGCCACGGTCTGAACAAGGGCAAACCGCTCATCGGCACGGTCCGTCTGCCCTACGAGTACTTTGAGAAACTGAAAGTCCGGCTTGCGGCGCGGCGCGCGGCTGGATCGCCCGCTATCGCCGTTTCGTCAGCCGCAAATTGCCAACCGTAACTCGCCGCATGGGATTGTTCGCCAAATTTAAGGCCGGTCTGCAGAAGACCCACAGCAAGCTGGTTCACGAGCTCAAGCGCATCGTCACCCGATCGCCGAGACTCGACGCCGGCACGCTGGAGGAAGTTGAAGCCGCGCTGCTCGCTGCCGACCTGGGCATGGCCATGACCACGCAGATCGTGGACGCCGTCAAGAAGGCTTACGAAAGCCAAGGCAGCGCCGGCTTGGGCGTTTTCAACATCGCCCGGCAGGAAGTGGAGAAGAGCCTCGCCTCGAACAACGCCGAGTTGCTCAAGGCCGCAAGCGGCCCGACGATTGTTTCCATCGTCGGAGTGAATGGCACCGGCAAGACCACCACGGCGGCCAAGCTGGCGCACCTCACGCAGGCGCGCGGCCAGACGGCGCTGCTTGCAGCATGCGACACTTTCCGCGCCGCGGCCATTGAGCAGATCAAGCTTTGGGGCGCACGTCTCAAGGTCGAAGTCGTGGCAGGTGCTTACGGGGCGGATGCCGCCGCCGTGGCCCACGACGCTGTGACGGCTGCGCAGGCGCGCCAAGCGGACTATCTGTTCATTGACACGGCGGGCCGGCTGCACACCAAGCACAACCTCATGCTCGAACTGCAAAAGCTGCACCGGGTCATCGGCAAACAACTGCCCGGCGCCCCGCACGAAGTCCTGCTGGTGCTGGACGGCAGCACCGGCATGAACGCGCTCAATCAGGCGCGCGAGTTCCACAAAGCCGTCCCGCTCACCGGCCTCATCGTGACCAAACTCGATGGCACCAGCAAAGGCGGCATGGTCGTGGCGATCCAAAAGGAACTCGGCCTGCCGATCAAGTTTATTGGCTTGGGCGAGCAGCCGGATGATTTGCAGCCCTTCGACGCCAAGCAGTTTGCCCAGGCGTTGTTCGAAGAGTGAGTAATCCTGGTTTGATCATCTGGCAGGCGGCGTGGACATCAAACCGCCGCGGAACCTTGGTCGTCGAATCTCGGGCGCAACAGCATAAAATGCGGCGGACGGCTCGTCCATCGCTCCCCCGGTAACCTCTGATCTGAGTCAACTCAGGGGGCACGCGTCTGGTTTTTCGCTCTTTTTGCCGGTTGACACCCCCCGGCGGCAAAATACACTACCCGGCCTGACCGAAGAGAACTGGCGTTACACCAACCCGCCGTTCGAGGTCCCCGGAGAGGAAGTGAATTGATTGACTGAGATCAAACTGAAAAAAGGCGAGCCGATTGAACGCGCCCTGCGGCGGTTGAAAAAGAAAGTCGACCGCGAAGGCACGTTGCGGACCGTCCGCAGCCATCGGCATTACGAGAAGCCGAGCGAGAAACGGCGTCGCAAAGAGAAAGTGGCGGCCTTTACCGCCATGTTGAAGGCCCGCTACGCGGACCTGTAATCCGTGATTTGCCACCGGGCGCGTTCCGCGCAGGAGCGCGCCCGGAATCGCGAACGCTGCCGAACCGTTAGCCCGTTGAACTGTTGCGCCAGTTCGCCGGTCTAACGGTTCAACATTTAACGCCTGACACGATGTATTCGCTCTCCACCTGTTGGAACTCCCACCGCCACACCGACGGTCGCGCCATGCTGCGCGAGATTCGCGACTTGGGCTTTGAATACGCCGAGCTGAGTCATGGCATCCGGATCAGCTTGGTCGAGGGCATTCTCCAGGCCGTGGATGCCGGCGAGATCAAGATTTCCAGCCTGCACAATTTCTGTCCGCTGCCGATGGGCGTCTCCCACGCGTCGCCGAACCTCTTCCAGTTTTCCGCCGAGGCCCCGCGGGAACGCGACATGGCCTTCAAGTGCACGCTCAAGACGCTCGACTTCGCGGTCCGCGTCAAAGCACCGCTGGTGGTGCTTCACATGGGCAGCGTGGAAATGAAGGACTACACGGAGAAACTGGAGGAACTGATCGCTGACGGGCGACAAGGAACGGCCAAGTACGACGCCATCGCCACCGAGGCGTCCGAGAAGCGTGAGGCAAGGAAAGAACCGTGGGTCGAGCGCGCCTATGACACGCTTCGCAAACTCGTCCCCGAGGCTGAGGCGCGCGGCATCAAGTTTGGCATCGAGAACCGGGAGGCGCTGGAGGAGATTCCCTTCGAGAGCGACTTTATGTTCTTCTTCCATGAGTTTCAGAGCCCGGCGGTGGCCTACTGGCATGACACCGGCCATGCCCAGATCAAGGAGAACCTCGGGTTCATCCAACATGCGATGCACCTGGAGTCTCTCCAGGGCCGGCTCGCGGGTTTCCACATCCACGACGTGCGCACGCCCTGCCGCGACCATTGCCCGCCGGGTTCGGGCATGGTGGACTTCGCGGCGCTCAAGCCGTTCGTGAAGCCGGAACACCTCAAGATTTTCGAGCTGAGTCCGGTGCTCAAGGTCGAGGACGTGCAGAGTGGGGTCGAACACATCAAGCGGATTTGGGGCGAAGGTTGACGGTGCGTGGCGGGTGGTTTTCGGTTTGCGAGTTGGCTGGCATTTGCCGCGCAAATCGTAAATCGTGAGTCGCAAATGCCGGTTTTGCCTAGTGCTTCCACCCGCGAGCTGGCGACGGACATCGTCCGCCGCTTGCAAGGGGCTGGCTTCTCCGCCTTCTGGGTCGGCGGCTGCGTGCGTGATTTCCTGCTGGGCCGCGAGCCAGATGACTACGACATCGCCACAGCGGCACTGCCGCAGCAGATTGAGAGACTTTTTCAACGCACCATTGCCGTCGGACGCAAATTCGGGGTCATGGTGGTCGTTGAAGGCGGCCATGAGTTCCAAGTCGCCACGTATCGGGTCGAGGAGGGTTACCGGGATGGCCGTCATCCCGAGAAGGTTGCCTTCGGCGACGCTCAGGCCGATGCGCTCCGGCGCGACTTCACCGTCAACGGCCTGTTCTACGAGCCGATCACCGGCGAATTGCACGACTGGGTGAGCGGCGAGGCGGATTTGCGAGCGCGAGTTATCCGGACGATCGGTGCGCCAGAGGAACGCTTCGCCGAAGATCACCTGCGCCTGTTGCGTGCGGTGCGTTTCGCAACGCAGCTTGGCTTTGAGATCGAGCCGAGGACCTTTGCCGCGATCCAAACGCTTGCCCCGAAGATCAAAGCCATCAGTGCGGAGCGGATTCGGGATGAACTCCTCAAGCTGTTCGCGCCGCCGTCGGTAGTAGGACAGGCTTCCAGCCTGTCACGTAGCGCAGGCTTCCAGCCTGCGACCGGTTCGCACTCCGCTGCCGTCGGCGAGACGCCCGCGCCACCTCGCAGGCAGGATGCCCGCGTTACTACCACAGCCGCCGCGCGTGGGCTCGAACTGCTTTGCGAAAGCCGCCTGCTCGAGCACGTCCTGCCGGAGGTCGCCGCCACGGTGCGCTGCGAGCAATCGCCCGATTACCATCCGGAGGGCACGGTGTTCCAGCATCTTGGCCTGATGTTGCGCCACCTGCCACCCGACGCCGACCCGTTACTTCCTTGGGCGGTATTGATGCACGACATTGCCAAACCGCTCACCGCCAGCTGCGATGCCGCCACCGGCTCGATTCACTTTTACGAGCACGAACGCATCGGTGCGACGATGGCGACGGAGATTCTCGAGCGCCTGCGCTTCCCGCGCAAACAGATCGAAGCCGTGGCGATGGCGGTCCGCCATCACATGCAATTCAAAGACGCGCCGCAGATGCGCAAGGCCACACTGCGCCGAATGCTGTTGCGCCCAACGGTCCTGTTGGAACTGGCGCTGCACCGGCTGGACTGCCTCGGCTCGCACGGGCGGCTGGACGTTTACGAATTTCTGGTCGCGCAAGCCGAGGAACTGAAGCGCCAGCCGCAAATCCGCCCACCGCTTCTGACCGGGGATGACCTGCTCAAACTCGGCATGCGGCCCGGCCCCGCGATGGGCCAGCTGTTGGCGGAGCTTCGAGAGCAGCAGCTTGCGGATGAGCTGAAAACCCGAAAGGCCGCGCGAGCCTGGGCGAAGCAGAAACTGAGAGGTCTGAGTGATGAGCATGCCTCCGTGGGTTGATGCATTGAAGGGCTGGTTTAATTGGCGGCGAAGATTCCGCTTCGGCTTCCGCTGTTTGGCAACAAGGCTTCACTTGTGCGGGGCGATGCTGTTGCTGGGCGCGGACGTGCGCGCGGAGGACTTCTTTACGACCAACCGCAACTGCCTTCCCCATTTTTGGGCGGCGGCAGAAGATGCCCGGCGACCGGTGACGGTGGTTTCGTTCGGCGATTCAATGGCCGACTCGAATCAATCAGCGACGTATTTCCTCATCAGCCGGCTGGCAAATCGGCTTGGCGTGTCGGGGATCGCATTGGGGAACTGTTGGAATGAGCTGCTATTTGTTGCAACCAATGGGGCGAGTGTCATTGAAGGCCCATCTGCCTACTGGTTTGCCAAGCATTGGTGGGTGATACCCGGTGGCCGCTTGCATTGGTACGCCGAGTTTACCCCCGGAGGCGTTATGTCCGATACTGTCGGCCTCTTTTGGGCTGCGCAGCCGTCCGGAGGTCGCTTCACGCTGTCTATTTCCACCAACGGCGGACCGTGGTCGCCGCTGTTGACCTTGGATGGCTATAGCGCCGAGCCGGAAGGACGCCATACGAATGTGTTCTTGGCGCGTAACTGGCATCGTCTCAGCGTGGAAGGGCAGACGGGCTACAATTGCATCATCGGTCCGCAGTTGTTGGATTCGCAAAGCAACGGCCTACAGGTCGCGTTTATGTATTACCCCAGCATTGATCTGGGACAGGTGACCAACGTCCCCGCCACCATTCGTGAGCCCGTATTCCGGGGGCTGCAGCCGGATCTGCTCGTCTGGCATATGAAGGAGGAGGGCGATGCCCTAACGATCAGCAACCGCTTGGAGGAATGCGAGCGCTGGTGGTCGTCCAGCAGCCCGAACTGCGACGTTCTCTATCTCGGCTCGACATGGGCCTATTTCGACAGCAGCACGACCCGGACGCTGGACCAAAACCGGTTGGTGCGGCAGGCTGCCATTCGCCACCACCGGGCCTATGCCGACCTCATGTCGCCTGCTCAGAACTTCTCCTGGCTAGTCGAGCAGGGCTATATCAGCGATGCCGTCCACCTAAATCGGGCAGGCGGTGACTGGGCGGCTGGCATCCTGTGGAATGAGTTCGGTTTCTATGCGCTGCGGCGACCACGCCAGCTCGAACTCGCCCGGCTGGGCCCGCAAGTCCAGCTCAGCTACCCCACGGCCACGGGCATACTGTATTCGGTGGAGGCCACCACGAACTTGACGGATTGGCACCCGGTTCACGAAACAGTCGGTACGGGTGGCCGCGTCTCCACCAATTTGCCCAACGATTTGCCGGCGCGTAGCTTCCGGCTCAGCCTGCGGCCGGCACCGTGAATCGCCAATGAGAAACGCCGACAGCCCAAATAGTGTTTGCTCAGTCCGCGGACGCCGTGGGATTCCTGTCGGAGGGGATTTCGCTTTGTCGCCTGCCGCGGCGCCCTATGCTAACCTCCGTTCGATTCGCAGAAACCATGAGCAAGCTGCTGTTAATTGACGACGAAGAAGACGTGCTTTACTCGTTCCGTCGGACGTTTGATACGCCGGACATCGAGTTGACGACCGCCTCCAGTGGCGAGGAGGCCCTGAAGCTGATTCCCAAACTGCGCCCCGACCTCGTCCTGATGGACATCCGCATGGGCGGCATCAGCGGGCTGGAGACGCTCCGTCGCATCCGGCAGATGGACACCAAGCTCCTCGTCATCCTCATGACCGCCTACGGCACGACGCAGATGGCCATCGAGGCGATGAAGCTCGGCGCTTACGATTACCTGCTCAAGCCGTTTGACGTGCCGAAGCTCAAGGACATCGTCGGCAACGCCCTCAAGGCCGCGCGCGACATGAAGCAGGTCGTCTCCTACCAGCCGCTGCTCGAATCGGAGGACTATGAGCTCGGGATTGTGGGCCGGAGCGAGTCCATGCAGCAGGTCTTCAAACTCATCGGCCAACTCGCGGCGTCTGACGCCACGGCGCTGATTACTGGCGAGAGCGGCACCGGCAAGGAACTCGTCGCCCGCGCGATCTACCATCACAGCAACCGCAGCGCGCAACCGTTCCTCGCGGTGAACTGCGCGGCCATCCCGGAGCAACTCCTCGAAAGCGAACTGTTCGGCCACGAGCGCGGCGCGTTCACCGGCGCGACCAACCAGCGCATCGGCAAGTTCGAGCAATGTAACAAAGGCACGCTCTTCCTCGATGAGATCGGCGACATGACGCCCGCAACGCAGACGAAGATTCTGCGCGTGCTGCAGAGCGGCACGTTCGAGCGCGTAGGTGGCAACCAGCCGCTCAAGGTGGACGTGCGGATCATTGCGGCGACGAACAAGCCCCTGGAGCAGGCTGTCGCCGCGCGGCAGTTCCGCGAAGATTTGTTTTACCGGCTGAACGTGGTGCGGATTCATATTCCGCCGTTGCGCGACCGGCGCGACGACATTCCGCTCCTGGTAAATTATTTCCTGAAGAAGACCGGCCACGACAGCCAGCGAAAGCCGAAGTCCATCGCCGCCGCGGCCGTGCGGGCGCTGGAGAAATACCATTGGCCGGGCAACGTGCGCGAGTTGGAGAACGTCATCCGCCGTGCGCACGTCATCGCCAAGAGCGAGGCGATCCTGCCGGCGGATCTGCCGCCGGAAGTCACCGGGCAGAGTAGTGGTGCAACCGCGGCGCTTCCCCCGGGCGTCGCTGGCGACGCCGCCACGTCCGACGCGACCGCGCTGGCCCGGCAGTTATTCCAGATCGCCAAGCGCGATCCGAAGCTGAAAGTGCTGCCTGCCGTCGAGCGCGAACTGGTCATCGAGGCGCTCAAGGAAACCGGTGACAATCAAGTGCAAGCCGCCAAGCTGCTGGGCATCACGCGCGCGACGTTGCGGAAGCGCATCGAGAAGTTCGGCATCCAGCGGGAGATGAAGATTCAGTAACCCGGACAGGGGTGAGGACTCGATGCAGCTCTTGCAGAAGACGCCGCTTCGGATGACAATTTGACCATGCAGCTGACATTGCCAGAACCGGTCGAAGCGAGGCTCTCGCCACAATCGGCAGCGTTGCACCTGGCGATTGGCCTGTTCGTGACGGAGGAAGCCACGTTGGGGCAGGCCGCCGAAACCGCCGGACTTTCGCAGGCGGCGTTCCTCAAGGAACTGGGCCGGCGCCGAATACCAATCCATTATGGCCCCGAGGAACTGGCGGAGGACTTGCGAACAGTTGAAATGTTCTGCGAGCGATGATCGTCATCTCGGATACTTCACCGTTGACGGCCTTGTTCAGCGTGGGGGCGGCGGACTTGTTGGTGCAGCTTTTTGGCGAGGTTGTGATTCCGGAGGCGGTGGAGATGGAATTACGGCGGAGTCATCCCACCCTGCCGCCATGGCTGCGCGTCGCAGCCATAAAGAACAAGGAGAAGGCCGGGAGCTACATGAAGCTTGTGGACAAGGGAGAGGCTGAAGCCATCGCCCTCGCCGAGGAGATGCAGGCCGATCATCTGCTCATGGACGAGCGCAAAGGGCGTCGTTTGGCGCAACGCCAAGGGTTGCCAGTGGTGGGGTTGCTCGGCGTCGTGTTGATGGCCAAGCGTATGGCGTTGATTCCTTCCGCCCGGAGTATGCTGCTTCGTCTCGATCAGGAAGCGGGAGTTTTTCTGGCAGCAGAACTGAAAGAGACAGCCCTCAGAACCGTGGGTGAATAGCGGGCAGCAGCTTACATCAAGGCCCATTGCGGAAGTGGCGTGGGGAATTGCCGGCGCGTGGACTTTGAGAAAACGTCTCCTTCGCATCCCCATGCTTGCGCGGCTCGCTTTTTCCGCTATAACCCCGCGCCAACATGAAACAAATCTTCCAACCGCTGCTCGACTGGTATCTGCGCTCACTGGAAACCGGCGGCGGGGCGCTCGTTGCGCTGCTGATGGCCATCGAGAGTTCCATCGTGCCGCTGCCGAGCGAAGTCGTCGTGCCCCCGGCGGCGCACCTGGCCTGGAGCGGCGGCGGATTGAATTTCTTCGGGTTGCAGCTCACCGGCTGGTCCGCCCAAATCGGTCTGGTCATCGCCGGCGCGGTCGGATCGTGGCTCGGCGCGACAGTGATGTATTGGGCGTCGCGGCTCGCGGGACGGCCGTTGGTGATGCGTTACGGCAAGTACTTTTTCATCTCGCCGCAGAAGGTTGAAGGCGCGGAACGCTGGGCCGCCAAGTTCGGTGCGTTTGGCATCTTCGCCGCGCGGTTGCTGCCAGTGGTGCGGCACTTGATCGGCATTCCCGCCGGCATCGTGCGCATGAACTTCTGGACCTACTCGCTCTACACGCTGGTCGGTTCGGCAGTTTGGTGTGCGGTCCTGTGCTGGCTCGGGGTGAAGGTCGGCGCGGACATCAGCAAGGGCGAGATGCACAAAGTCACCTTCTGGCTCATCGGCTTTGTGGTGGCGGTGGGCGTGATGTAC
Organism: uncultured Verrucomicrobiota bacterium; assembly: GCA_964634255.1. Classification (GTDB taxonomy): domain Bacteria; phylum Verrucomicrobiota; class Verrucomicrobiia; order Limisphaerales; family MWDV01; genus MWDV01. The sequence continues at coordinate 19,078 of CAZWJC010000006.1, forward strand.
TACTTCTTCGTCCACCGGCACATGCAGGAGAAGTCTGAAGTCCGAAGTCCGGAGTCCGAGGTTCCCCGTTCCAAGCCGTAGCAGCGGATCTGCGTCCGTCCTGGACGGATTCGCCAACAGCGGAATGACCGTGGGCGCGTGGCTACAGGATGACGAGATTGTCCCGATGCACCACCTCCACCCGCTGGAGCTTGCGCCCGCGGATGTCGGCCGCGCCAAAGTCCGTGATGCCGCGGGCGAACTCCGTCCCGTCGCGATCGCAAATCCGCACGACATCGCCGGACGCGAACTCGCCTTCGCAGCGGGTAATGCCCGGAGGGAGCAGGCTCTTGCCCTTCTCGCGCAAGGCCGTCTTCGCGCCGTCATCCACAATGACCGCGCCTTTCGGGTAATGGAAGAAGGCAATCCAGCGTTTGCGCCCGCGCAGCCGGTTGGGTTGCGGCACGAACACCGTGCCCTCGGTCTCGCCCCCAAGCACGCGCGCCAGCACGTTCTTCTTCCGCCCGGACGCGATGATCAGCGGGATGCCGGAGCGCACCGCAATCTTCGCCGCCTGAATCTTCGACTTCATTCCACCCACCGCCGTGGCGCTGTCCGTGCCGCCCGCCATCTTCTCCAGCGCCCCGTCAATCGTCTCGATGGTGGCGAGGGTCTTCGCGTTCGCTTTGCCGAAGTTCTCGATCACGCCCTCCACGGTCGTCAGGATTACCAGCAAGTCCGCCGGCAGGAGCGCGGCCACGAGGGCGGACAGCTTGTCGTTGTCGCCGAATTTGATTTCCGTGAACGAGATGGCGTCGTTCTCATTGATGATGGGCACGACGCCGCGGCCCAGCAGCGTGACGAGCGTGTTGCGGGCATTAAGGTGGCGCTCGTGGTGTTCGAGATCGTCGTGGGTGAGCAGCACCTGTGCGACGTGCAATCCGTGCTTCGCGAACAACTGCTCGTAGATCGCCATCAGCCGCGATTGACCAACGGCGGCACAGGCCTGGAGCTCGGCGAGTTCGCTCGGCCGCTTCTCGTAACCGAGCGCGCCCATCCCGGCGCCCACGGCGCCGCTGGTGACAAAGATGATTTCGCGGCCGGCGCGGCGCTGCTCCGCCATTTGCGCCACCAGTTGTTCCAACTGCGCCGGGTCGGGCTGCTTCCGGCTGTCCGTGAGCACGCCCGTTCCGACCTTTACCACCACGCGAGAGATGTCCGTGAGCAATTTGCGTCGCACGCCGGGAAGGTAGAAAAAAGCCGGGGAAAGGAAAAACAAAAGTGGCGGGGTTCGGCAGCGCCGGCGCGGACGGGCACGGCCGTCAAAGGACCGCGACCAGTCCCTGGTCACAGCACCCAGGAATGCAAGAAGCGTCTTGTTAGTGCTGAACGCTTTCTCCGCGACTATGCGCTGCGCGCCGGGACGGCGCGCAGTCCGGGGAGCCGGCGATCTGTTGCGGAGACTTGAGCCAACCAATTGTCACCCCTACCCTCGCGCCATGTCAGTTCGCAAACGCAAAGACGGCCTGCTGCAAGGCGCGCGGGTGTATCTCTCCGGGCCGATGGATTTCGTCGCGTCGCGCGCGGCGGAGAAGCAGTCCGGTTGGCGCAATCGCGTGGGCGAGTTCCTCCAGGCGGCGGGCGTCACGGTGTTTGATCCGTGGTTCAAGCCGGACGTGCGCGGCCTGCACGAATACGGCCGCGAGGACGTGAAGAGCGGCGAGCGCATCAAGGCTCGTTGGACCTACGCCGGCGGCCGCCGCGGCGCGCAGGAACGGGCCGCGTGCGCGGCGCAGTTCTGGGAAACGCTCCACATGGACCTGCGCATGGTGGACACGAGCGATTTCATGATCGCCTATTGCCCGACGAACATTTACAGCGTCGGCACCCCGCATGAGATCATCACCGCCACAATTCAGCACAAGCCGGTGCTGTTCGTCAGCCCACCGGTGGAGTTCCCCACGCTGCACGCCCTGCGCGAGCACCTGGCGAACGACCCCGCCGGCGCGGATTTGCTGGCGCGGCTGGAAAAGGAAATCCCGATCAAGGAAAACCCGCGCGGCATCCCGAGCCTCTGGTATATGCCGCTGGTGGGCGGGGAGAATTTCTTCGATGGCTTCGGCTTCGCGCCCTATCGCAAGCCCTTCGGCTGGACGCAGGAAATCCCGCTGGACCGGCACGAGCAGCGTTTTCCGCCAAAGCGTCCGTTGCTGCCATTCGTCGAGCAGCTCAATCAGGCCCTGCCGAAGCGGTGGGATGAAAAGCTGGCAAAGTTTGTGCCGAACGACGACTGGCTGCTCTGGGATTTCAGCGCGAAGAAAGCCCGCGGCAAGCGGGTGGAGACGATTCGCCGCTAAGCCGTGCTTCCGGCGTCTTCGTCGGAAAACCACTCCCGCTTCCGGTGACGATCGTGTTGTCGGAGGAATCTTGCCGCTACACGGGCAGGCGTTTGTCCCTTGCCGGGGCAAAGCCCGCCTGACAGAGTTTGTCCGCATGAACGCACGTCGTCGCCTCGCCTGCGCCTTAATCGTGGTCTTCGGCTTCTGTGTACCCCGCTTGTTAGCGGATGAGAACGCCGCCTGGCTCGCCGAGCATTACACCAAATACGAGCACCGCATTCCCATGCGCGATGGCGTTCGCCTGTTCACGCGCGTCTATGTGCCCAAGGACGACGCGCAGGCGTGGCCGATCCTGCTCACGCGCACCCCCTACGGCCTCAAGCCGTATGGCTCGGACAACTACACCGATCCCTCCGGCTCGTTCCAGACCCTGGCAAAGGACAAGTTCATCCTGGTGACGCAGGACGTGCGCGGGCGCAACGGCTCCGAAGGCGAGTTCATGAACGTGCGGCCCTTCAATCCCCAGAAGACCGGAAAGGAAACGGACGAGAGCTCGGACGCCTGGGACACGATTGACTGGCTGGCGAAGAACGTGCCGCGCAACAACGGCAAGGTCGGCCTCTTCGGCATTTCCTATCCCGGCTTCTACACCTCGATGGGGATGATTGACAGCCATCCGGCGCTGCGGGCCGCGTCGCCGCAGGCGCCCATCGCCGACTGGTTCGTAGGCGACGACATCCATCACAACGGCGCGTTCCTGCTCTCGCAGAATTTCGGGTTCGCCTACTGGTTTTGGCAGAAGCTGGAAGACCCGCTGCACGAATCGACGAAAGACTTCAACTACGGGACGCCCGATGGCTACGACTTCTTCCTGCGCATGGGGCCCTTGGCCAACTCGGACGCGCGACTGCTCAAGGGCCGGGCGCCGGAGTGGACGGAGTTCTTGAAGCACTCGACCTACGATGCCTACTGGCAGGTGCGGAACATCCGTCCGCACCTCCGGAACATCCGTTGCGCCGTGCTGACGGTGGGCGGTTGGTTCGATGCGGAGGATTTGTTTGGCGCGCTGGAGACGTATCGCTGGACCGAACGGCAGAACGTGGGCATCACCAACGTGCTCGTCATGGGGCCGTGGGCGCATGGGGAGTGGGGGCGCGGCGCCGGCGACAGGCTCGGCCCGGTCAGCTTTCACGCCAAGACGGCGGAGTTCTATCGGGAGAAGATCGAACTCCCGTTCTTCCGGCACTTCCTCAAAGGCGACACGAACAGCGCGCTGCCCGAGGCCCAGGTGTTCGAGACCGGGACGGACGAATGGCGGCGATTCGACGCCTGGCCGCCTCCACGCGTTGCCGCGCGCACGCTCTACTTCCACGCCGGCGGAACGCTTGCTTTTGATCCGCCGACGGACCCGGCGCCGTCGGCCTTCGACGAATACGGGAGCGATCCGGCCAAACCGGTGCCCTATTCAAACGACAAGTCCACCGGTTACGTGCACGCCTATCCCGTCGAGGACCAGCGCTTCGCGGCATCGCGCCCGGACGTGCTGGTCTACGAAACCGAACCGCTGGAGGAAGACCTGACGTTGGCCGGCCCGATCAAAGCGACGCTGCACGTCTCGACCACCGGCACGGACGCGGATTGGGTGGTGAAGCTGATCGATGTCTATCCCGGCGACTTCCCGAATCCCGATCCCAACCCGACCGAAGTGAAACTGGGCGGCTACCAGCAGCTTGTGCGGGGCGACGTTATGCGCGGCAAGTTCCGGAACAGCCTGGAGAGACCCGAGCCGTTTGTGCCGAACCAAGTGACGAAGGTGGAGTTCACGCTGCCCGATATTTGCCACTGTTTCCGCCGCGGCCATCGCGTGATGGTGCAGGTGCAAAACTCGTGGTTTCCGCTGGTGGACCGCAACCCGCAGCAGTTTGTGAACATCCCGACGGCGCAGGCGGAGGATTTCCAGAAGGCCACGCACCGGGTGTTTCGCGCTGCCAACGCCGCCTCCTCACTGACCGTGTCCGTACTGCCTCCGCCCAAACCGGAACGCTAATGGGTGACCACTCACGCTAACGGGTGACCCGTTGAACTCCGAATCCCAAGGGCGTACGGGAATTGATTCTCGCGCAGCGCGGACGGGAGTGAGGTGAAATGGAGTGAGAGGTCGATGCTGTTTCCCAGAACCGTTGCGGCGATGCGGAGGGGTGTAAGAATTTGCTGGAAGACGGGTCGAGGAGTCTGGTGGAATCGGCGTGGATGGCTATGATCAAATCAGCTTTCAGATGGGGAATTTCCAGGACCCATCGACATACTGAGTTCCCGGAACTGCTCACATGATCACGACGAACCTCATTCTCACTTTGGTGTTGTCCAACTGCAACGAGTTCGCATCGAGATTGGAGCTCCCGTTCAAGTTGCCGCTGACGGCTGCCGATGTGAGCTACTTCAAGATCAAGGAATTCTATCCCAGCCTGTGGGTCACTGTTGGCGTAACGAACGGTTGCTGGTTCGACTTCCAACGTGCGCATCTTTGCCGTTTCAGGGATCCCCTTACGTTGCACGACCGATTCCCGGGCACGAATCACTTGGGCCGCAAAGCGGTGTTGACACGTGAAGGGGCTCTGGCCTTGGCTCGTCAACGGGTGGCTCAACTGGGCTATGCGCTGGAGGACCTCAACATGGACCTCCAACCGGAGGTGAACCAGAAGTTTGCAGATGTGCCCCATTACGAGTTCACTTGGTACGAGCCCAATTGCGATCGCGAATACGACCCGCCCCCAGCGGTCACTGTGGAAGTGGACGCGGCAGATAAGTGCATTCGCTACCTGAACCTGAGCTCCCTCCTTTTCATAGCGAGCCCTGATCCGGACGTTCCGGGATTGGCGGAGTCGAAGGATGCCGACTGGCGCGGTCAGCTTAACCGGTACGCGCCCGAGATACTCCTTGACCCACGCAAAGTGGCTGAGTCGGAGGTTCTGGATGCGCTTGCGTACATCCGATCCTTCAGCCGAGTCCTCGCGCTTCCCCTGAAGGCGCCGGACTCAACCAATGCGGTGCAACATGCCGGTATCTCATACCGCACCGGGCCACGCCGGCTCGCCGTTCGACTGACGAACGGTTACGTATTCTACTGCGACATGGACAGGAAACGGGTTGACGCGTTTCACAATGGGAAGGCCTTTTTCGCCCAGTTACACGTCCGACTGCGGGATTACGTGGGAGAGGGCAAGATGACTGAGAAGGAGGCCATCACCTTGGTTCGCGATGCTGTCGGCAAGCTCGGGTACGGTATGGGCAGGCTGATGCGAGGGAAGCCGGCGGTTCGGAAGCCGAATGTGCAGAGCAAGCAGAACGTCCCCCGAGTCCACTTTTCCTGGCAGCAGGGCAAGAACGGCATGCTTGAGCAGGAAGTCAGGGCTGAGGTGGACTTGGCAACGGGGCAAATTGTGTCTTTGAGCGTTGTCGATGACCGGTGAAACGAGGGGAGCCATGGCGCACTGCGCGTCCGGCCGTCAACGTCAACGAGTCACCCATTAGCGGGAGCGGTCAAGTGGGAAAAAGGATTTCCGGCAGCGACCCCAAGCGCGCGGTCGCGCCCGGTGGGATCATTCGAAGGAGGATTCCAACTGTTTCATGCGGGTATAGACCGGTGAACCCGGCTTGGTGCGCGCCTTCACTTGCGCAAAGATGCGCTGCGCCTCCTTCGGGTTGTCCCGCGACACCGCCACGCAGAAATCCAGTTCAATCCAGGCCTTGCGCGGGTCCTGGATGGAGGGGCCGTAGGTTTCCAGCCATTTGCGGAACGTCCCCAACCCCGCCTGCTGCGCCGCCTTCAGGGACGAGTCCAATTGCGACGGCATGCCGGCAAGCTGATCGCCATGCACCACGACCTTTGCTGCGGCTTCCTTCGTATCCTCCTCGTCGCGCACCTTCTCCCAATACACAAAGAGACTGTAGGCGAGGTAGAGAACGATGATGATGATGCCGGCGGTGATGAACTTGGTCATGTTTCCTGAACGCGTTCAATGCGGGCGCCGAGCTGGCGCAGCTTGCCGTCAATATCCTCGTAGCCGCGGTCAATGTGATAGACGCGGTTGACGTGCGTCGTGCCGCGGGCGGCCAGGCCGGCGATCACCAGTGCCGCTGACGCGCGCAGGTCGCTCGCCATCACCGGCGCGCCGCTCAGCGGGCGTCCGCCCTTCACGATCGCGCTCGGGCCCTCGATCTCAATGTCCGCGCCCAACCGCGTCAGCTCGCTCACGTGCATGAAACGCGATTCAAAGATGCGCTCGGTGATGATGCTGATCCCGGGAACCAGCGTCAGCAACGCCATCATCTGCGCCTGCACATCGGTCGGGAAACCGGCGTAGGGCAGCGTGGTGATGTCTACCGCCTTCAGTCTGCCGTTGCGCCGCGCGATCAGCGCCGCGCCGCTGCGCTCGACCTTCACGCCGGTAGCGTGCAGCTTGTCCAAGACCGCCGAGAGGTGGCTGGCATTTGCGCCCTTGACCGTCACCTCGCCGTTCGTGGCGGCGCCGGCAATCAAGTAGGTGGCGGCTTCGATGCGGTCCGGGATGACTTCGTGCTCCGCGCCGTGGAGCTCTTTGACGCCGGTAACGGTGATGATCGGGCTGCCGGCGCCGGTAATCTTTGCGCCCATCGCGTTCAGGAAGTTCGCCAGGTCCACAACCTCAGGTTCGCACGCGGCGCTTTCGATGACCGTGATGCCTTCCGCGAGCGTGGCGGCCATCATCACGTTGGCGGTGCCCAGCACCGTCGGGCCCGCGCGACCGCCCAGGAAGATGTCTCCGCCGACCAGCTTCTTCGCCTTGGCCTCTGCATAGCCACCGGCAATGGTGATATGTGCGCCCAGTGCCTCAAAGCCTTTCAAATGCAGATTGATCGGCCGCGCGCCGATAACGCAGCCGCCGGGCAGCGAGACACTCGCCGTTTTCAGCCGCGCCAGCATCGGGCCCATGACGCAGATCGAGCCGCGCATCTTGCGGATCAAATCGTAATCGCCGACGCCCTTGATCTTGTTGGCCTGGACGCGCACGACGTCGCCTTCCCACGTCACTTTCGCGCCGAGCCAGTTGAGAATCTGCCCCATGAAGCGCACGTCGGTCAGGTTGGGCACGCGCCGGATGACGCACGGCTCGCGCGTCAGCAACGCCGCCGCCATGATCGGCAGCACGGCGTTCTTCGCCCCGCTGATCGCCACTTCGCCGTGAAGTGGCACACCGCCTTTGATGAGAAACTTGTCCATGAAAAATCGGGTCAGCGAGTCTGCACAACCTGCGCCGGATTGAACTCAATCCCGTCGCGCAATCAGAAACCTCGCGCGCTGACTGTAGTCTTCCCGTACGGACTCCACAATCCAGTTTTGGCGTGTAAAGATGTCGCGGGCAGCCTCGGCCTGGCCATCGCCAAACTCCAGCATCAAACACCCGCCCGCGGCCAGGAACGCGCTTGCCTCGGCGGCAAGACGACGGATGAAGTCCAACCCATCCGCGCCGCCATCCAGCGCCCCGCGTGGATCGAAGTCACGGACCTCGGGCTCCAACGCTTCGATTTCGGCCGACGGGATGTAAGGCGGGTTGCTGACGATCAAATCAAACCGGGCGCTGGTTGGCAGCGCCGCGAAACCATCGCCCTGAACGAGCTGAACCCGTTCCTCCAAACCGTGCCGGGCGAGGTTTTGGCGTGCGATGGTGAGCGCTTCAGCCGAAACGTCCAGCGCCGTAATTTGCGCTCGTGGGCATTTCAACGCGATGGCGATGGCGAGACAGCCGCTTCCGGTGCCAAAATCGAGGACCTGAGGAGCGCGGCTGTCGCAGCCGCAAGACGGGTGTGGGGGCGTGACTGCTGCGGCCGGGACGGCCGCGCGCCGGGTTCGCAGGAGTAACTCCCAACTGAGCTCGGCGAGAATCTCCGTCTCCGGTCGCGGCACCAGCACGTGGCGATTCACGGCGATCTCGAAGCCGCAAAACGAGGTCGAGCCGACGATGTGTTGCAGCGGTTCGCGCTGGCCGCGGCGCTTGACCAGTTCGCGGAGGGTGTCCACCTCAGCCGGGGCGAGGCTTCGCTCGAAGCTCAGGTATAGTTTCATCCGTGGCAGCTTGAGCACATGCGCGAGCAAAAGCTCCGCCTGCAAGCGCGGGGACTCCACCCCTTTCTTCGCGAGAAAGTCGGCGCTGCGTTGGATGGTTTCCAGAACGGTCACAGGGCCAGTCTAGGCACATGCCCCGTCCGCGAAAGCGCAAAGGTGCGCGCCGGGCAGGCCGGTCGGTAAGACCCGAGCTGGACCGCGCAAGACCTGCTCGCGAAGAAGGGGTAGGTGCGCAAGTCTTGCGCACGGGACGGCGAATCCCCGCCAAAAGCCGTGTCTCCAGTCGTGGCACAGACTCTGCGTTACCCGTGAACCGGCGAGCGCGATTCGTGAAAAACGCGAACCAGCGCCGGCGCAAATCGTTAACAACCAAAACAGGTGGAGAAGACATGAAAAGACTGAGTCAGTGTTTGGCAATCACCGGAGTCGCAACCGCGCTCCTGTTGAGCGTGGGCAATGTCGTGGCGCAGGACGCCCCCCCCGGAGGCGGCGGGCGTGGTCCGGGTAACTTTGATCCGGCGCAGATGCAGCAGCGCATGCTGGAGAACATCCGCTCCCAGATGGACGTCAAGGATGACGCCGAGTGGAAGATCATCGCCGACCGCATCACCAAAGTGAACGACGCCCGGCGCGAGGTCGGCTTTGGCGGCGGCGGTATGGGACGCATGTTCCGTCGGCCCGGCAGCGACAATCAGGGCAACGATCAGGGTCGTCGCCGTTTCGGCCCGGAACCGAGCGCCGAAGAACAAGCCCTGGAAAAGGCCATTGACTCGAAGGCCTCGAAGGAAGATCTGAAATCCGCGATGGCCAAACTTCGCGCTTCCAAGAAGGACAAGGAAGCGAAGCTCGAAGCGGCCCAGGCCGAACTCCTGAAGGTCGTGGACACCAAGCAGGAGGCAGTGCTCCTCTCCATGGGCATTGTGAAGTAACCCCAGCGATCTTCCTCATCCACTAGATCGAACCGCGCGTTGCCCATGAATGCTGCTGACCCAAGCGCCTCGCCGCTGAACGAACTCCTGGAGAAGATGGTTGCCGCCCGGCAACTCTCCGCCAGCGATGTCCGTTCCCTGACCCGGCACGCCAGCGGCATCGGCAACGCGGCGGTTCGGTCGGAGGAGGACGTGCTCCGCTGGCTGGCCAAGGAATACGGGCTGACGTTCACAACGCTGGAGGATGTTGAGCCGGACAAGGAAGTGCTCTCCCTCTTCCCCGCGCGGATTCTGCTGAAGGACGAGCTACTCCCGCTCCGCCGCGTGAACGGCACGGTGGAGGTTGCCACCAGCAAGCTTTTCTCCACGCAGGGGCTCGACACGCTCAAGAGCATGACGGGGTTGCGGCTCCGGCCCGTGCTCGCGCCCGCCGAAGCCATCCAGCGCGAAATGAAGAAGCGCCTCGGCGTCGGCGCGGACACGATCGGCACGCTCGACGAGGAGAAGCCGTTCGAGGTGGTGGACGAGGACAAGCTTGAGGACACCGACCTCGATAGCGCTGCGGAAGACGCTTCGATCATCAAGTTCTGCAACCAGGTCTTGCGCGACGCTATCGAACTCCGCTCCTCCGACATTCACCTGGAGCCGTTCGAGGACGAGTTCCGTATCCGCTACCGCATTGACGGCGTATTGCAGGATGTGCCGGTGCCGCCCCAGTTGAAGCGATTCCAACCGGCCATCGTTTCGCGCGTCAAGATTCTCAGCCACCTCAACATCGCCGAGAAACGCCTGCCGCAGGACGGCCGAATCAAGATTCGAGTCGACGACGCCGAAGTGGACATCCGCGTCTCGGTAATTCCGATGCTGCATGGCGAGGCGGTGGTGATGCGCCTCTTGCGCCAAAACTCCACGTTGCGCGGCATGGGCGAGCTGGGCATGGACACGCGCGAATATCGATGCTTCAAGCACGTGCTTGAAATGCCGCATGGGATTATTCTCGTCACCGGCCCGACCGGCAGCGGCAAGACGTCCACGCTTTACACCGCGCTGAACGAGATCAACGACGCCGTCCGCAAAATCATCACCATCGAGGACCCGGTCGAATACCAGCTCAAGGGCGTCAACCAGATCCAGGTTTCGGAAAAGGCCGGGCTCACCTTTGCGCGCGGGCTGCGCTCGATCCTGCGTCACGATCCCGACGTGATTCTCGTCGGCGAAATCCGTGACAAAGAGACGGCCCAGATCGCCGTGCAGTCCTCGCTGACCGGCCATTTGGTTTTTTCCACGCTCCACACGAACGATGCCCCGGGCGCCGTCACGCGGCTTGTGGACATGGGCGTGGAACCGTATCTCGTCGCTTCCTCGCTCGAAGCTGTGCTCGCACAGCGTCTTGTGCGCGTGCTGTGCCGGGCCTGCAAGCAAGTGGACAACTCACCCACAACGCAGGCGTTGAAAGCCCAACTCGGCATTCCACCGGAGACGGTACTATACAAATCCGTCGGCTGCCGCGAGTGCCGTAACACCGGTTTCCACGGCCGCCGCGCGATCTTCGAGTGGATGGATTCGGACAATGAAATCCGCCAACTCGTGCTGCGCAATGCATCAAGCGACCAGATCCGCGACGCTGCGCGCCGGGCCGGGATGAAGACGCTCGCCGAGGACGGCTGGCGACTGGTGCGCCTCGGCGTGACCACGGTGGATGAAGTGTTGAGCGTGACCACGGCCAAGGAAGTCTCGCTAACAATGGATCAAGCGGCCGACGACAAGGAAGAGAATGCGCCGCACAGCATTGCTCTCAAACGGCCTTGAGGTTGAAGCCATGAAACCTCGAACCTCGAACCTCGAACGTCCAATGTGCCGGCGTCGTGCTCATTGGATGCTGGGTGTTGGGTGTTTCCCCCGTTGAGCATGCCGACCTTCCAATACAAAGCACTCACCGCCGAGGGCAAGATCGCCGAAGGGCAGATCGAGGCCAGCGGTCGCGCAGAGGCGTTTCGGCACATCGAGGGTCAAAGCCTCCGGCCGATAAGCCTCAAGGAAGGCATTAACGGGAAAGCCAAATCCCCCGCCAAGAAAGGTGCCGCCACGTCAGCCCCATCCAGCAACGGTTCCGCTCCCGCCGCCGATGCCTCCGCCGAACCCGGAGTTAAATTCTCCTTTGGCTCGGGGCGGATTACCGCGCGGGTTCTGGAGAATTTCACGCGGTTGTTGTCCAGCCTGCTGGCGGCGGGCGTGCCGCTCAGCCGCGCGCTGGTGATTCTGCAAAAGGAAGCTGCGAACCCCCTTGCCAAGGCCAAGTGGAAGGAAGTCCATGATCACGTCGTGGACGGCATGTCGCTGGCGGATGCGATGAGCAAATCGCCGGACACATTTCCGAAAGTCTATGTGGCGATGGTCGAGGCGGGCGAGACGGGTGGATTCCTCGACGTGGTGCTAAATCAGATCGCGGACTTCCAGGCGCGTGAAAAGGAGATGCGCGGCAAGGTGATGACGGCGCTGCTGTACCCCAGCATTCTGCTTTTGTTGGCGTTGGGCGTCTTGATCTTTCTGATGACGTTCTTCATTCCGAGATTCCAAACACTTTTCAGCGGCTTCGGCGCCAAGCTGCCTTTGCTGACGCAGGTCATCGTGGGGGCCAGCAACGTGGTGCGATCCTATGGATTGCTCGTAGCGGTGGTGGTTGTGATTGCGGTGTTGCTCGCCCGCGCTTGGATCGTTTCACCGGTGGGCCGGCGTGCCTGGGAAGGGGCGATGCTTCGCGTGCCGGTCATCGGCAATCTCGTTGCCCAGTTCGCCATGTCGCGCTTTTGTCGGATGCTGGGCACGCTGCTTGGCGCCGGCGTGCCGCTGATCAACGGGCTCAATGTTGCGCGCCGTTCCATCGGTAATCAGATCCTCGTGGACGCGGTCTCCAATTCGATTGAGCTCGTGAAGGAAGGCAAGGCCCTGGGCGTGAGTCTGGCCGAATGCCGCGCGTTGTTTCCGGGCTCCGTGCTCGAGATGATCTCCGTGGCCGAGGAGAGCGGGAAGCTCGACGCCGAGTTGGTGCGCATTGCCAATGTCACGGAAGGCGACCTTGACCGCCAGCTCAAGACCGCCGTGGCCCTGGCCGAACCGCTGATGCTGTTCTTTATCGCGGCGTTCATCGGCACGATCTTCATTGGCATGGTCATCCCGATTTTCACCTTGCAGGACTACATCAAATAGAACGCAACCTGTTTCACGAACCATGAAGCTCCAAACTCGAAATCCGAACTCTGAAACTCGAAACCGCCGCACCTCGGCCTTCACGCTCATCGAGCTGCTGTTGGTGCTGGTAATCCTGGGCATCCTCGCGGCCATCGTTGTGCCGAAGTTCGCCAACCGCGGTGAGCAGGCCCGGCAGACCGCAGCCAAGACGCAAATCGCCGCGTTCAGCACAGCGCTGAGCGCGTTCGAGGTGGACAATGGCCAATACCCGCGCGGCAAGGACGGCTTGCAGGCCTTGGTGGATCAACCCAACGACGCGCAGAACTGGCGCGGACCGTATCTCGAAAAAGGCATTCCGTTGGATCCTTGGAACCGTCCCTACATCTACGAGTGCCCCGGCAAACACAACCCAAGCGGCTACGACATCTTCTCGATGGGTTTCGACGGTCGCGAGGGGACCGAGGACGATGTCACCAACTGGCAGCTTGGAAAGTAAGCACAAGCGAACCGGTCAACCATGTTGACGAGACAACCAGAGCGTAGCGCAGATTTGAAATCTGCTGTATCGCAGAATTGCATTCTACGGAACGCACGTCCGCATTTCGTGTTCTGGCGCTCGGGAAGCCCGGCCGATTACAAATCGGCGATACGGCAGAGTGCAACTCTGCGCTACGGGCCACGGCGAAACCGCGCTGGCTTCACACTGATCGAGTTGATTCTCGTCATGGCGTTGCTGGCGACCATTCTCGCGATTTCCGCCCCTTCGCTGTCGCGCTTTTTCCGGAGCCGGGGGCTGGAGTCGGAAGCGCAACGGTTCCTGGCGTTGACCCGGGCGGCACAAAGCCGGGCGGTTTCTGAGGGGTTCCCGATGGTGGTGTGGTTCGATACCAAGCAGCGCAGCTATGGGTTGAACGCCGACAAGTCCTACGTCGAGGAGGATCCGAACGCACTGGAGTTCACCATGGACACGACGCTGGAGATTGACGCGCGGCTCTCGTCGGACGCGGCATACGCCAGCCGGGCCACGGAGTTCAAGAATGAGAAGTTGGGGACGAGCGGGCTCTACCTGCTGCACTTCAATCCGGACGGATTCGTCAGCCTGAGCAGTCCGGAGGTCGTGATCTTTCGTCAGGGTAAGGACGCGGAGTTGTGGGTCGCGCAGAGCCGCAATCACCTGAACTATGAGATTCAAGCCGGCAGACAGGTCGCGAGCCGCTGACCGTAGCGCAGAGTTGCACTCTGCGGTATCGCCGAATTGCATTCGGCAGGGCGCGCGTTGTTGTGCGGCTGGCGGATTACAAATCCGCGATACGGCAGATTACAAATCTGCGCTACGGCGTCGGGCGGGCGGCTTCACGCTGGCAGAGGTGCTGGCGGCGATGCTGTTCTTGGCCATTGTGATCCCGGTGGCGATGCAGGGACTGCAGATCGCCAGCCGGGCGGGAGTGATCAGTGAGCGCAAGGCCTTGGCCGCACGGCTTGCAGAGAGCAAGCTGAATGAACTGGTCGTGACGGGCGAATGGCAGTCCTCCGCGCAGAAGGGAACGATTTATGAAGGGCTGCAGAGCTACGCGTGGCACCTCGCCTCCGAACCGTGGAGCGTGGATGGCGCCATGCGGCTTCTGACCGTGCATGTGAGCGTGCCGGTGCAGGGACAGGATTACGACGTGCAAATCAGCACGCTGGTGGATGGGACGCAATAGTGAAATCCGAAATCCGAAATCTGAAATTCGAAAGAAATCCGAAGGCCGATGGCCGAATCGGAGACGGGGCGAATTTGACTTCGGACTTCGGGATTCAGATTTCGGGACCTGCTTCTGGGAGACGGGGTTTTACGCTCCTCGAGCTTCTGCTTGCCGTCGCGGTCTTCGCCATCGTGCTGGCGGCGGTTCATACCGTCTTCTTCAGCGCGTTCAAACTGCGGAAGCGTACCACGGACGCCATCGAACGTGCGCTGCCGTTGCAGCAGACGCTGGCCATCATCAAGCGGGACCTCGCGAATCTGGTCCCGCCGGGCGGTGCTCTCTCCGGCTCGCTCCAGAGCAACCCAACCGTCACGACCAACGCCAGCGGCGTCAGCATCTCCGGTTTGCTGGGGCGCCAGAACGGGCCGCTATTCTTCACCGCCGCCGGGATTGTGGATGACTACGCGCCGTGGGGTGAGATCGAGCGCGTTTCCTATTACCTGGCCACGCCGACGAACAATACGCCAGGCATGGACCTGTTCCGTTCGGTTGCGCGCAATCTGCTTCCGGTATCGCAGGACGAAACGGACGATCAGTTTCTCATGAGCGGCGTGGACGCGATTTATTTCCAGTTCCACAATGGCACGGCCTGGGACGACAACTGGGACTCGACACAGATGGACTCCGTAACCGGTCTGACGAACAACCTCCCGAAGGCGATCAAACTGGAGTTGCACCTGCACAACGAGAACCGCACCGCCGGCACGCCCGCCCCGGTGGAGCTTGTCGTGCCCCTTCCCGTGCTGGCGCGTACCAACGTTTGGGCCGAGATCGCGGCCACGGCCACCACTGGAGGTGAGCAATGAAGCTCCGCCTTCATTCGTTCCACCGGTCGGAACGCGGCTCCCTGCTCATCATCGTGCTCTGGATCGCGTTCGGGCTGGTGGCGCTGACGCTCTATTTCGCGCACTCGATGAGTCTGGAACTGCGCGCCGCGGACAACCGCGTGGCGGCGATGGAAGCTGGCCAGGCCATTGACGGCGCGGCACGGTATCTGAGCAACATCCTCACGACGGTGGCCTACCCGGGCTACCTGCCCGACCCGATGGATTACTGGGTGGATGCCGTGCCCGTGGGGGGCGCAACGTTCTGGTTGATCGGCCGCGACACAAACGATTGGGAGATCAATCTCACCACACCGGCGTTCGGACTAGTGGATGAAGCCTCGAAGATTAATCTCAACGCGCCCTGGCTGACCGCAGAGATGATCGAGTATCTGCCGGGCATGACGTTGGAACTAGCCGGCGCCATCATGGATTGGCGCGATACGGACAGCACCATCTCCACCAACGGCGGCGCCGAGGACGAAACCTACACCCGGCTGACGCAGCCGTACAAGGCGAAGAACGCGCCTTTCGAATCCGTGGAAGAACTCCGACTCGTTGCGGGCATGACGGCGGAGATACTCTACGGCGAAGATGCGAACCTGAATGGCATTCTCGATGCGAACGAGAACGACGGCGACAACTCGCCACCGTACGACAATCGCGATGGCCGTCTCGATCCGGGGCTGATGGAGTATTTCACGGTGTACACCCGTGAGCCAGCGACGGGGACCAACATCCACATTCGAGCGGACGTGCGTGCTTTGTTGGAGGATACACTTGGTACTTCGCGTGCGGACACGGTTATGAGGGAGCCGGGTTTGGTGGGCACAAATGCCTTTGCCGAAATCACAAGCCTGTTGGATTTCTATATCCGTAGCGGCTTGTCGGAAGACGAATTTGCTCAAGTCGCTGATTACCTCACAGCGACCACCAACAGCTTCACCGATGGATTGGTCAACGTGAACACCGCTCCCGAGCCGGTGCTGGAGTGTATTCCAGGCATCGGCTTGGACTATGCGTCGCAGATGGTTTCGTATCGTGAATCTAACCCGTCGAAGCTCGCGACCATCGCCTGGGTGGCGGAAGTCGTTGGCGACACAAATGCGCTGACCGCCGGTCCGTATATTACGACGCGCAGCTATCAATACACGGCGGATGTGGCGGCGCTGGGACATCACGATCGCGGCTACCAGCGTGTGCGGCTTGTGTTCGACACCAGCGAGGGTAACGCGCTCATCCTCCGCCGGCAGGACCTTACGCACCTCGGCTGGGCACTGGGCAAGGACATCCGCACGCAGATGCTCGCCGCAAAGGAGAAACGATGATAGACTTGAAACAACTGGACAAATGGTTTCAGCGGCACCCTGGCAACTCCCTGCTGGGGCTGGCGTTCGATGGCAGCCGGTTCGACGGCGTGTGGGTGCGCCGCACCAACGGTTCGGTGGAGATCAAGAAGGCTTTCTCCGTGTCGCTGTCGCTGGATCCGCTGACCGCGGAAGTCGAACTGGCCGGGCGCGAAATCCGCAAGCAACTCGACGCCGAGCAAGTTCGCGAACGCTGGTGTGCAGTCTGCCTGCCGTTGAATTGGGCGCTGACGACGACTGTGGAATTGCCGGAGATACCCGAAGAAGACGTGGCGGACTTCCTGCAGATCGAAGCCGAGCGCAGTTTTCCTTACAGCCCGGATGAACTGATGCTGGCTCACTCCCGCTTCAAGGCTGCAAACGGCGGTCAGTTCGCAACGCTGGTTGGGATTCCGCGCGAACACGTGACGCGGCTCGAAGCGGTCCTGCACACGGCGCAGCTCCGCCCGGTGACCTTCTCGCTGGGGTTGACCGCGCTGCAACCGGTGGACAACGCGGAATGCACGCTGACCCTGTTGCCGGCCGACAGCACGCTGGGCATGCAGATTTGCTGCGGTGGTGGCGTGGCGGCCCTGCGCACGCTGGATGGCGCTTACGAGCAGGTGGGTGCGGCGCGGGAACTCCAGACCGAGCACATCGCGCGCGAACTGCGCATCACGCTGGGGCAACTGCCGCCGGAAGTGCGCGAGGGAATGAAACGCGTGCGGGTTTTCGGGCGCACCGAAGCCGCCACGCAGCTGGTCGAAGAATTGCGGGGATCGGCGGACGATTGGGGGTTGAAGATCGAGCAGGTGCGCGAACATGCGGCTGAGGAGCACGGGATCAGGATCCCGGGCGGCACGGCTATTTCGGTGGCGTTGAGTGTGGCGGTGCGGCTGTTGGCAGGGCAGACCGGGATGGAATTCCTGCCGCCAAAGATCAGCGCTTGGAAACAGTTCTCCGACCGCTATTCGTCAGGGAAACTTGCCTACGCCGGCGCCGCTGCGGGGGCGGGGGCGCTCATCGTGGCACTCACTTTCCTCGTGCAGCAGATTATCATCTGGCACTGGCAAGGGAAATGGTCTGCCATGGAGCCGAAGGTGGTCGAACTTACCCAGATGCGGGATCAGATTCGCCGCTATCGTCCTTGGTACGATGAGTCGGTTCGGACGCTAAGCATCCTGAAGCGAATGACCGAGGCCTTCCCGCAGGACGGCGCGGTATCGGCGAAGACCGTGGAACTGCGCGAGCCAGCGCGGGTCACCTGCTCCGGCACGGCCCGTAACCGCGAGGTCTTGATCAAGACGCTCGACCAGTTGCGCGCCGTGAAGGAGATCTCGGAGGTCCACATCGAGATGACGCGGGGGAACACGCCGCTGGAGTTCACGTTCAACTTTCAATGGGGAGGCCCGGGCGGACAATGAATCTCAACAAACGACAACAACTCCTGGCAATTCTGGCCATCGCGCTGGTGGGCCTGTTGATTGCGGACAAGCTCGTGTTCACCCCGTTGACCAACAGTTGGAAAGCGCGCGCGGAGCGCATTGCCAAACTCAAAGAGCAGGTGCGCGACGGCACGGAGACGCTGAAGCGTGAACGCGTGCTGACGGAGCAATGGAACAACATGCGCACCAACACGCTGCCCGCCGCCAAGCCGGAAGCTGAGAGCCAAATGCTCAAGGCGTTTGAGCGCTGGTCGCAGGCCGGCGGGGTGTCCGTCAGCTCGATTCGCCCGCAGTGGAAGGAAGCCGAAGACGATTACAAGACGCTGGAATGCCGTGCCGACGTCGCAGGCAGCTTCGCCGCGATCACGCGCTTCCTCTTCCAGATCGAGCACGACCCGCTTGGCGTGAAAGTGGATTCGTTGGAGCTGACCGCCAAGAATACCGAAGGGTCGCAGTTGGCGCTGGTTATTCAGGTCAGCGGGTTGATGCTGAACCCTCCCAAGCAAACGAAACGATGAACGCGAAAAGGACAGCCTATTTGTTCAAGGGCAATGGCGTGACAACAGGGCGTCTGGTCCGGCAGACGTGTTCGCTCGCGTTGATATTCATCGCCGCTGGCTTTGCCTCGGTCGCGCAGACCACGAACAACACGGCGACGAACATTGCGCCCAAAACACCGCAGTCGGATTCCTCGCGCCAGTTGGCGAAACAACCCGAAACGAATTCGGCGCCGAATGCACCCGCACCGTCCGGAGGTGAATCTCCGCCGTCGCGACAGGACGAGTCGGCATTCCGCATCGTCAGCGAGCGGAACATTTTCGATGCGAATCGGTCCGGCGGTCAGGTGCGGCTTTCGAGCCGCCGCGCCCCGCGGGTGGAGAGCTTCACGCTGGTGGGGACGCTGGCCTATGAAAAGGGCGCGTTCGCCTTCTTTGAGGGATCGAGTAGTGAGTTAACCAAAGTCCTCAAGTCCGAGGGGGTGATTGCCGGTCACAAGTTGGTGGACATTCTGGCGGACGGCGTGAAGTTGGAGGCGGACGGAAAGACAATGGACTTGGCAGTGGGCTCGGCGATGCGCCGCGAGGACGAGGGAGCGTGGCGACCAGGGGATGCCGTAGCCAGCAGTAGCGGCGGTTCGTCACGCCGGGATGATGACGATTCCTCCCGTTCCCGGCGGCGGGATGACCGCGACACCAATGCCGATTCGTCACGCCCGTCGGCGACGGGCGGTGCCGCCTCAAGCGCGGATCAGGCTGAAGTTTTGAAACGATTGATGGAACGCCGGCAGAGAGATTAACGCAGAACCTCCATGAAAACGATTATGACCAAACTCATCGTGGTGCTGGCAGCGGCGACGCTGTGGCTCGGCGCCATTGCGCAGGACAATAACCCGACTGAGGGTAACACGCCCGCAGCGCAAAACAGCGGCAGCGAGACCAACTCGGATGACCAACAGGAGATGGTCGGCGAGTTGATCCAGGCCGTCGTGGAGGCGCAACAATCCGTAAACGGAGAGGCTGGCGACACCAACCGGCCTCCGGACGCGCGCGGCGCGCGCCCGATCCGCGGCCAGGGCACGCGGGGCTCGGCGGGCTCATCCACCAACGCGATTTCGCTGACCGCGTTCGTGGCGAAGCAGCCCACCAATGGCGCGGCGGCGACGGCGCCAACGCTCAGGCTCAACTTCCGCAATGCCCCGCTGAGTCTGGTGCTGGACTACCTGAGCGAAGCCGCCGGTTTTACCATCAGCGCCAACTCCAAGGTGGACTTGAAAGGTTCCGTCACCGTGTGGGCGAATCAGCCCGTCAGCCGCACCGAGGCGGTGCAGATACTCCATAAGGCGCTGGGCGAACACAATTACGCCGCGATGGTCGAAGGCAATGTGCTTAACATCTACGTGGTGGATTCGTCCAACACGGAGATCGTGGCGGGAGTCGAGGGCAACGACTACACGAGCATTCCGGCGACGCGGGAGCTGGTGACTCAGATCGTCTATGTCCACAACGTCGAATCGAGTCAGTTGATTACCACGCTGCAACCCCTCATGCCCAATGGCACCTCAATGACCGCCAACCAGGGCGCCAACGCTATCCTGATCACTGACACCAAGGCCAATATCCGGCGTATGGTGCAACTGGTGAAAGCGTTGGATACGGCGAGTGTCAGCGCCTCTGGCTTCGAGGTTTTTCCTCTGCAATATGCCGACGCGACCACCTTGGCCACCGTCGTTCAGCAGGTCTTCCAGCAGGACAGCAGCAGCAGCCAAAACAGTGGACGGCGATTCGGTGGCTTTCCGGGCTTTCCGGGTTTTGGCGGTGATCGGGGGCGGGGCGAGAGCTCCAGCAGCAGTTCGCAAGCGGGGCGCGTGGCGGCGGCGAAAGTGGTGGCCGTGGCCGACGAGCGGAGCAATTCGCTGGTCGTCAGCGCGTCCGAGGATCAGATGAAGTACATCCGCCAGTTGGTCAACCAGATGGACGTCAATGTGGATGACATCACTGAACTGCGGGTGTTCCGCCTGAAGTATGCTGATCCGGAGGAAACGGCGGAGCAATTGACCAGCCTCTTCCCGGACACGACTTCACAGAGCTCCAACAATCGGGGTGGCTTCCGAGGGTTCATGTTTGGAGGCCCGCCCGGTTTCAACCAAGGCGGTGGCAACAGCAGCACCACGACCAGCTCGCGTAAACTCCTCCAGACCCGCGTCACCGCGGTGGCCGATCCGCGCACGGGTTCCGTGATCGTCAGCGCCTCGCGCGACTTGATGACACAAATCGCCGGCATCGTCGAGCAGCTTGACTCCGATCCGTCCAAGAAGAAGAAGGTTTATGTCATCAAGGTGGAGAACCGCGATCCGCAGGAAGTGGTGGAGGAATTGCAGGGGGTGATCGCCACGGATACCAGCAGCGGCAACTTCAGCACACGGTCGTCGTCGCAGAACTCGGGCACACAGCTAAGCACCCGCCAGCAAAACAACCTGCGCAACACCGGCACCAGCAGTTCTTCGCGCAGCAGTTTCGGCAGCAGCAGTTCGCGCACGAGTCGTTAGGAGCGTTTCGCGAACGAACCATTACATGAAAAGGACTTTGACAATGAAACGGATGACCTTCGCCCCGCTCGCGGTTTTAACGATTGCGATTTGTGTGCTGATGGAACTGGCGCTATACGCCCAACCTGGCGGGTTTGGCGGGTTTGGTGGCGGCTCCAGCGGTAACAGCAGTTCACGCCGCAGTTCTTCGCGCAGCACCACCGATTACCCGAGCAGCACGGACATCGGGCAGGCGCGGATCACCTACGACGCCGAAACCCGCAGCATCATCGTCGTCGCCGACGAGGACACCGCCATGCACATCACCAACGTGGTGCGCCAGTTGGACAAACCCACACCTCAGGTCTTGATCAACTGCGTCTTCATGGAGGCCACCTACTCGAAAGGGACAGATATTGGCGTGGACGGGATCTACCGGCACACGGTTTCCAGTAGCGTGGACGCCTTCAATGGAATCGGCAGCGCCGCCACGGCCTTTGATCTCGCCGCGAGCGGCGGGCTTTATACCTTTGTCGGCAAAGACCTGCAGATCAACTTCGCCGCACTCGCCAAAGCGGGGAAGACCGAGATTCTCTCCCGCCCCTCCATTCTCGCCCGCAACAACCAGCAGGCCACCATCACCATCGGCCAGGAGGTGCCGCTGATCCAAGGCGTCACGTACGACAGTTTCGGCAACCAGCGCAATGCCATCGAATACCAGAGCGTCGGCATTATCCTGCAGGTCACGCCGTTTATCACGTCGGACGGCATGGTTGAAATGATCGTTGCCCCGGAGGTTTCTTCGGTATCGGATTCGAGCGTCAGCTTTGCCACCGGTGGCACCAACGGGACCAGCAGTGCTTCCGCCCCGATCATTGACACCCGCAAAGCAGACACGGTGGTCGTCGTGCCAGATGGCCAGACCGTCGTCATCGGCGGCCTGATGATGACCACGAAGGTCAACACGGAGAAGAAAGTGCCCATCCTGGGCGACATCCCACTCCTGGGCCTGGCGTTCAAGCATAAGATCAAGGAGGACGCGAAAAAGGAGTTGCTGATCTTTCTGACGCCGCGCATTGTGAATCGGCCCTCGGACCTGGCGGCGCAGACTACCAGCGAGCGGAAGAAAGCTCAGGGAATGAATAAGGCGTTCTCCGAAGATGAACTTCACCGTTACCTGGACGAGCCGACGGGACCGCAGTATAAGGCAGTGCCCGAGCCGTCCAAGGTGCAGAACTAACTGCTCCGCCGAATTGAAACAACCAACGCCATGACCCTGCGCGAGCGCTCCCTCTACAGCCTGCTGGCCGTGTTTTGGTCACTGGTGCTGGTCTGGCAGGGTTTCGAGCACTTTCGCGTGCGCGCCTCGGCGCGTGACGAGCTGGTCAACCGCGCCAAGGACATCTCGAACACCGCCGCCAGCGTCATGCACGCCTTACGGTTCTTCGGGGTGGTGCCGCGCGACCGGCTCGAACCGGCGCTCCGACCGCTCATCAAACCCGGCGACGTCAATTCCATCGCCCTGCTCAACGCTGCCGAGGAGGTCGTGGCGTTCGTTGGAGAACCGATCGCCGCCGATTTGGCCACCCTCGTGCCCAGCGGCGCCGCGTACTGGACCGATCGGAGTGTCACGTTGATGAATCTTGTCGAGCTCGGCACCAACCGAATTGTCATTCCAGGCGGCGGTTCCCCGCCGGAAGGGGGACGCGCCGAACCGGTGATCGTCATCAGCGATATGTTCGGCCGCGGCACGAACCGCTCCGCAGGGCCACCGCCCCCGGAGGGCCCACCGCCGGACGAGCGGCGAGGTGCCGACGACAAGCGTCCTCCCTCGGCCGAGAATCACCAGCCGCCACCGACCGAGGCGGGCAGCGACACCAATCAGCCGCCACGGTGGCGCGGGCGGCGCGGCGACGGCGATCGCCGGCCGCCCTTTGGGCGTCCTTTTTGGATGAGTGAGGCGGAATACAAGGCGGCGATTCAAAAGCAGGGCGTTCATAGTTTCGTCATTGTCTTGCCCACCACCTCCATGCAGGCGGCAGTGCGGCGCGACCTGTGGTTGCGCCTCTTCATCGTCGCGCTGGCGTCGGTCTCGGCGGCGGGGTTGGGACTCGCCTGGCGCAACTTCGGCAAGTCCGCCGAGTTGGAACTCCGGCTGGTGCGCGCCGCCGAATTGAACACGCGGCTCAAGGAGATGAACTTTGCCGCCGCCGGCCTTGCCCACGAAACCAAGAATCCGCTCAACATCATTCGCGGCCTCGCCCAGATGATCTCCAAACGGGATGATGCCCCGCCCGAGGTCCGAGAGAAGTCCCGCAGCATCGTGGACGAGGCGGACCGCGTGACCGCGCAGCTCAACGAATTCATCAACTTCTCCAAGCCCCGCGAAGTCCGCCGCGCGACCGTGCCGCTCAGCGCGGCCGTCGGCGAAGTTGTCCGCGCGCTCGGTCACGACCTCGAAGACAAGGCCATTCGGATGACCGTGGCGGAGAATCTGCCCGCGATCGAGGCGGACGAACAGCTCCTGCGCCAGGCCCTCTTCAACCTTCTGCTGAATGCCACCCAAGCCGTGGAACGCCATGGCCAGATTGAGGTCGCCGCCACACGCAACGGAGCGAACGAGGCCGTGTTGGAGATTCGCGACAACGGCCCCGGTGTCCCGGTTGAACACCGCACGGACATCTTCAAGCCCTACTTTACCACCACGCAGAAGGGGACTGGCCTCGGTCTGGCCGTGGTGCAGCAGATCGTCCTCGCCCATGGGTGGGAAATTGAATGCCAGCCTAACCAGCCGCGAGGCGCCGTGTTCCGCGTCTCGCATTTGAGGCTCGCCAGCGGCGCGTAGGGCGACGAGGCGCAGGCCGGACGCGAAAGGTCGTTATGAGCGGCTGCCGCCAAGCGGATCGCTTGGCTGTCAGCAGAAAAACAAACCTGAAACAAAACGTTTTCGGTCGGTGTCTGTCCATTATGAACAGGACACACTGGGCGGCTATAGACATGAAGTCCGCTGGCCAGCGTCGGGAGAGTGGAGATGAAAACGAATGAGGCAGCATCGGCACCCGCCTTGCGCTCACCAAGCGGCAAACGCGGGCGTTCGCACGGTTTCACACTGGTCGAAATGCTGGTGGTGATTGGCATCATCGGGATTCTGGCCGGCATGCTCATGCCCGCACTAGGGCGGGCCAAGGCCAAGGCCCATCAAATCAAGTGTATCAGCAACCTCCGCCAGCTCGGTTTTGGACTAACCCTTTATGCCGGGGATTACGATGGCGAGTTCCCCAGCCGGAAGGCTCCCCCAAACGCCTGGCCGCACAAGCTGAAACCCTATTACGTGGATTGGAGCCTGATTACCTGCCCCAGCGACAAGTTTGGCGTGGGCGGACTCTATGCGGACGAAATCAACCCCAACCGCAGCTTCCTCATCAATGGTTTCAACGATTACTTCATGAACCTGCTCGAAGGTGAGGATTATCAGAAATACCAACATTGGGATTGGCCCCACGGGATGCGGGAAGTCTCCATTCCCAAACCCTCGGAAACCGTCATCTTTGGCGAGAAACGGAGCGGCTCGTTCCACGTGCACATGGACCTGGACCAAGGCCGGCAGGGTAATGATTACGAGGAGATCGAATACCGGCGGCACACCCGCGGCTCGGACTTTGTGTTTGGCGACGCCAGTGCGCGCCTGCTCCGGCGGGAACAGGTGCTGTTCCCGGAGAACCTCTGGGCCGTCACGGATGAATTCCGTCACCCGCCGGCTGAACCGAAGTGAGCATCTCAGCAAGGAGCCTCGCCAACCAGAAACGCCCGGTTGCTGCTGAGCGGCAGCTGGCGTTGATGCGTCTCGCCGCAAGTGGCGCCCTAGCAGCCTCGCTGCTCTTTGGGGGCGGTAGGTCGGCATGGGCGCTCACGGAACTCCCGGTGGCTCCCGTGGTCTTCAATGAGTTCATGTACCACCCGCCCGGTGGGGCCGACAACCTGCAGTTCCTTGAGCTGTACAATTCCGGTTCGAACCGCGTGGACCTGTCCGGCTGGAAGCTGGGTCAGGGGCTCGACTTCGTGTTTCCCCGGCAGACCATTCTGGAGCCGGGCGACTACGCCGTGATCTGCCGCGACATTGCTGCATTCAGGGCCTGCTACGGCGACAAAGTCCGGCTCGCCGGCTGTTTCTCTGGAAAGCTGAGTCGCAAGGGGCGTCGGCTCGAACTGGCAGACGCGCAAGGGCGGTTGGTGGACGTCGTTGAGTACGGCGACCGTGCCCCGTGGCCCCTCGGTGCCGATGGCTCCGGCGGCTCGCTGGAGCGCATTTGTCCCACCGAGCCGAGTTGCGATCCCGCCAACTGGGCCACCTCGCGTGTCGAAACGAAAGCCACCATCGGTGGTACGCCGGGCCGGCCCAATTCATGTCTCTCGCCGTTGCCCTTCCCGGCAATTACGAATGTGCAGTTCAGCGTCGCCCAGCCCGACGCCCCGATTCCCGTATCGGTCACCGTGGCGGACAAGGCGGGCGTGCAATCGGTCGCCTTGGGGTGGCAGGTCTGGCAGGAGGGCAATCCCGGTAACTGGTCTGAAGTCGCCATGTCGCGGGCTTCTGGGGATGCCCGTTGGGGCGTCTATGCAGGCAACATCCCCGCGCAGCCGGCGGGGTGTTTGATCCGCTTCATCATTCGCGCCCGGAGCGTCTCCGGTGCGGAGCGGTATTGCCCGGCGCAAACCGAGCCCCGTCCGACCTTTTCCTGCGGCACGTTCGTGAACACAAACACGGCGCGCATTCCGTTTTTGCAGTTACAGACCCTCAACGCCGTGGAGCGCGCCCCCGGGTCGCGTAAGGCCCGGGCGGCCACCCGCCACTGGGGCAAGGGCCCGCCGAACTCGCACGAGGCGTGGGGCAGCCTGGCCGTCTATTTGCCGCCGGGGGGCGGGCCGGCGCAGGTCTACGATCACGTGCATATCCGCCCGCGCAAGGGCGGCGTGAAGGTGCATTTCCACAAAGACCAACCCTTCGCGGGCATGACCGGCATCAACGTCATCTATGAGGAGGACGCACCGCGCTGGCTGTTGTCGGAGCCGTTGGCTTACGACCTCTACCGGCTGGCGGGTGTGCCCGTGCCGTTCACCCAGCACGTGCGGCTTTGGTCGGATGGCCAGCCGCTGGGTTACTACCTCCTTGTCGAGCAGCCGAACCAGACGTTTCTTCGCCGGAACGGCCGCGATCCGGACGGCGATCTGTTCAAATTGCTGTGGTATGAGCGCGGGCTCGTTGCCCAGCATGAGAAGAAAACCAACCCGCAGACCGGCCACTACGAACTGCTCCGGCTCATCGAGGGGCTGAACCGTACTTCCGATGCCGCCCAATGGGACTTCATCCAACAGCACTTCAATGTGGACGAGATGATCGACTATTACGCGGTCAACATGTGCATTCAGAACTGGGACGGCTTCTGGAACAACTACTACGCCTACCAAGCCCCGCCACCGGGGGGTAAATGGGAGGTTTTTCCTTGGGATGAGGACAAGACGTGGGGTCACTTCGACGGGGGACGGCGCCAGGAATGGTACGAGATGCCCCTGGATTTCGGGATGAACGGCGTTTCGCGAGGCGGCAATGGGCCGTTTGGCGACGGCCCGTTTGGCGGCCCCTCTTGGTGGCGACCGCCCGGCCACTTCTCTGGCCCGCTCTTGGCTAATTCGGAGTTCCGCCGGCGCTTCTTGGTTCGCCTGCGTGAGCTGTGCGAAACCGTTTTCACGCCCGAACGCATGGCCCCATTCATTGACGCGCTGCAAAACCGCTTGGAGGAGGAAGTCCCCATCAGCGCCAACCTCAAAGGGCAGGATCCCACTTTCGCGGTCAATCAGTTCAACGCCAACCTCCAGTCGTTTCGCAACCAGGTCATCCATCGTCGAGAGTTCATCCTGAAGCAGCTTGCCAGCGAGCCGGGGGCGAAATGACCTTGCACCTCGCCGCTCCCCGTCTCACCCTGCAAATCCAACTATGAACAACGGATCCCTCAACCTGTTCCCCAATGCCGGCGCGGTCTCCCTGACTGACTTCGCCCTGAACTTGGTGCTGGCCGCCGTGCTCGCGCTCCTGCTCGGGCGGGCGTATATCTGGTTCGGCCACGCCCTCTCGAACCGGAAGCTTTTTGCGCGGAACTTTCTCTTGCTGACGCTGACCACGATGCTGGTGATCAGCATCGTCAAATCCTCGCTCGCGCTCTCGCTGGGGCTGGTGGGCGCGCTCTCCATCGTCCGCTTCCGCGCCGCCATCAAGGAGCCGGAGGAACTGGCCTACCTGTTCCTGGCCATCAGCGTGGGACTGGGACTGGGCGCCAATCAAACCGCCGTGACCGTCGTCGCGCTCGGGGTCATCCTCGCCATTCTCGCCCTCCGGCATCTGATCCTGCACCGCCGCCGGCCTGAGCAACCGAACCTTTTCCTCACCGTCACCACCGCCGCGCCGCAGAAACTCTCCGCCGCCCAAGTGCTCGAAGCCCTCACCCAAGCCGGCGCGAGCGCCAGCCTCAAGCGCTTCGACGAATCACCCGAGCAAACCGAAGTCGCGTTGCGCGTCGCCTTCAGGGACGTGGCCAAGCTGGAGCAGTTCAACCGCCGGCTGCGTGAGCTGAGCGGCGGCGTCAAGCTCAGCTACCATGAGGATCACGGACTGGGGGCGTGAGTGGGTTCGATCAGGCCGAATCTGCGGTTCAGCCTAGGAAACTATGACAGCCGTATTCAAAGCCATGGTCTTCGCTCTAGGGTACCTGCTGTTCATCCCGATTCTTCTGGCGGCTTACTGGTGGATCAGTCTTCCCGTCTATTACAGCATCGTCGCCTTGCAGTTTCGTTCAGCAAGGGCAGGGAGAACCACAGGAACAAACAGCAGAAGCCTTTTTCGCCTGGCATGCATTCAGGCTGGTCTGCCATTGCTGGCTGTCTTCCTCTACCCGATCATGCCTGGACGCACGGCAACGAATGAACCCCTCGGACTCGACGAGAAGGCATATCTTTCAGTCGCCATCACCCTCGTCGTGATGATCGGTTGCATGATCACCTTCGCGCTGAAGGCGAGAAGGCTCAGGAAGACAGAACGGATCAAACCAGACGCTGGCGTGTTCACATGACGCATTGCAAAGGCTATGCCCTCTTCAGAATCCCGAAGGGATTCGACGTGAATAGCCGTGGGTGTAACCCACGGAACGCGCGTTCCCAAAGACAACCGGCCCTGAAAGGGCCGAACCATCCGTCGGCGATCGAGTTCGACCCCTTCGGGGGCGGCTGGTTTTTCGGCGTTCGTCCTCCGGGTTTCACCCGGAGCTATTTGTGTTTCGCCCCTTCGGGGCGGCTTTGCGCCTTCGCGTCTTTGTTGTTCGTCACCACCGCTGGATTTCGGCCCTGAAGCAGTTCCCTTCCTCACCATGCCTTCGACCTCACCTGATCCTGTCGCCTCCTCCCTCCGCTACGAACGCAAGTTCCTGCCCGACCGGCTTTCGCTGGCGGAGGTCTTGGCCGTGGTGCGGCAGCACCCGGCCCTGTTCCGCGAGCCGTACCCGGAGCGCTGGGTGAACAACCTCTACTTCGACACGCCGGAACGCCGCCATTACCACGACCACGTCAATGGCGCAGCCAACCGCATCAAGGTCCGCGTCCGCTGGTATGGCGAGGCGCGCGGGCAGGTGCAGAAACCGGTGTTGGAATTCAAGACCCGGCATGGTGTGCTCGGCGGCA
Organism: uncultured Verrucomicrobiota bacterium; assembly: GCA_964634255.1. Lineage (GTDB taxonomy): Bacteria > Verrucomicrobiota > Verrucomicrobiia > Limisphaerales > MWDV01 > MWDV01. The sequence continues at coordinate 47,727 of CAZWJC010000006.1, forward strand.
AGACGGCGCACCGGCTGCCCCCGTTGAGGCTGGACGGCGACTTCGGACGCGCTGCCTCCGTCACCGCCCTGCAATTGGCCGAGCTTCCGCCACCCATGCGGGTGCGCTTGCACGGCTTGGAGCCGGCTCTGATGAATCGCTACCGCCGTCGTTATTTTTGCAGTGCCGACGGCACACTCCGCCTCACGCTGGATTGGGCGTTGGAGTTCCATCCGCCGCGCAATGTGAACGGTGCGATGCGCCCGCTGCCCCACGACGGGCCGGTAGTGATCGTCGAGTTGAAGTATGCCGAGCCGCACAGCGAGGCCGCTGCCCGGGCCGCGAACGAGTTCCCTTTCCGGCTGACTCGATGCTCGAAATACGTGTTCGGGATTGAGCGCTTGAACGAGGGCTGAGCGTCCGCGGCTGCGGTCAATCCGCGCTGCTCTCCTTCCTACAGGTAATTCGCCAGCAACGGTGCAAGCTCCCGCTTTGTCTTTGCCGGCCAGAGCTTCTTGTCGGTCATGATGGCATTTTTCAACGCGGCGTGGCAGGGCCAAGACGGTTCCGCAGGGATTCGCGGGATGACGTGCTGGATGATCGCCTTGGCCGTGGCGGCGTTCTTCGTCAGGTTCGCGATGACCATCTCCACAGTGACGTGATCGTGATCCTCGTTCCAGCAATCGTAGTCGGTGATCATGGCCATCGTGGCGTAGGCGATTTCGGCTTCGCGGGCGCACTTGGCCTCGCCGAGATTGGTCATGCCGATGACGTCGTAGCCGAACTTGTGGTTGGTCATGGATTCGGCGCGGGTGCTGAAGGCCGGCCCTTCCATATTGACGTACGTGCCGCCGTCGTGAACGCGCGCCTTGCAAGCGCGGGCGGATTTGAGGAGCAACCGACGCAGTTCCTCGGCAATCGGATGGGCAAACGCCACGTGGCCGACGATGCCGCGGCCGAAGAATGTATGCTCGAAATCGCGCTTCGTGCGGTCGAGGAACTGGTCCACCAGCACGATGTCGCAGGGGTGATACTTTTTCTGGAGCGAGCCGACGGCGCTGACGCTGATGACCCACGCCGCGCCCAGCTTCTTCATCGCCCAAAGGTTTGCACGGTGGTTCAACTCGCTGGGAAGAATCCGGTGTCCGCGGCCGTGGCGGGGCAGGAAGACCACCTCGCGGCCGGCGAGCGTGCCGGTGAGCAACGCGTCCGAGGGCGGGCCGAACGGGGTTTTGACCTTCACCCATTTCTGGTTGGTGAAGCCTTCGATGTTGTAGAGGCCGCTGCCGCCGATGATGCCGATGCGATGTTCAGACATGGGGGCAGTACTTGCCAGAGAATCGGCCGCGCGCCAGCTTTTTTCGGTGGGCAGGGCGATTTGACTTGGCGTGCCGACCGGGCAAGCTTTCGGCCATGAAACCGCGCTGGGAATGGATCGTTACCGCGTTGGGCGGCGTGCTGCTGGTCGCCGTGGTGGTGGCCAACCGCACGGTCGCCGGCGATGCCACTCCCCCACCGGCACGCGTTTCGCCCACGAATATGCAACCCGCCATCGCCAAGACCGACGCCGAATGGAAGCAGGAACTCACGCCCGAACAATACCGCGTCCTGCGGCAGAAGGGCACGGAGCGCGCTTTCACGGGCGAGTTTTGGAACACCCACGAATCCGGCGCGTACCGCTGCGCCGGCTGTGGGGAGAAGCTGTTTGTTTCAGACGCGAAGTTCGATTCCGGCTGCGGCTGGCCCAGTTTCTCCGCACCGGCCAGCACGAATGTGGTGGCTGAGGCGGCGGACCGCAGTCACGGCATGGTGCGAACGGAAGTCCTCTGTTCCAAGTGCGGCGGACATTTGGGGCACGTGTTTGACGACGGTCCAGCTCCAACAGGCTTGCGGTACTGCATCAATTCGGCCTCACTGAAGTTTGAGAAGAAACCCTAGCCGCGCGAACGCAAATCACGGCGCAACGGCGCCCGTTCGATCTCCTCACCCGATTTCGCGCTTTGCGCCAGCGCCCCGCTGCATTAACAATGGCGGCGCTGCATGATGAGACAATGGCTCTGCGCGCTTCTGTTGCTGCTGGCTGCGACCTCGCCGTCGTGGGCGGCCAGTCGTGCCGAGACCCGCGCGTTTGATGCCGCCGCGAAGGCGTTTCGCGATGGCATCTGGGAGCGGGCAGATCGCGAGTTTGGCGACTTCCTTCAAAAGTACCCCAAGGCCGACCGACGGGCCGAGGCCATCCTGCTCCAGGCGCAAGCGCGCTGCAAGACGGACGACTACGCCGGCGCCATCCGCCTGCTGAGCGTCGAGCAGGCGAATGCCGGGTCGCGTGCCGACGAATACCTGTTCTGGTTGGGGGAGGCCCATTACCACAGCACGAACTTTCCCGCCGCCGCTGAAGCCTATCGCGCGGTGGTGAACAACCATCCCGGCTCGAAACTCCGCCTCGAAGCCAGCGTCAACGAAGCGGCCGCGTGGGCCGGCCTGAAGGACTGGGCGAAGGTGGAATCGCTGTTGAGTGAACCGGCGGGCGCCTTCCAGCAACTAGCCAAGTCGGCAGGCGGTGGCGGTCCGGTCGCCGAGGGGATTCTGCTCCTGGCCGAAGCCCAATTGACCCGCCAGCGCTTTGACGCCGCCGAGGCGACGCTGCGCCAACTCGAAACGATCAAGCTGGATCCCAAGCTGGCCTGGCGACGCGAGTTTCTGCTGTGCCGGGCGCTGCTGGGCAGTGGACGCGCTGCTCCAGCACTGGAGAGTTCTTCCAATCTCCTGGCGTTGGCACGCACGCTTGGCCAGCCGGTGCCGCAGGCGCAAAGCATCGCACTCCATGCCGCTGCGCTCGAAGAACTGGGACAGTTGGACAGTGCCGCCGCCACTTACACGAGCAACTTGGTTGCGGACGTTCAGCCGGACTTCCAGCGGCAGGCTGCGTTGAAGATCGGCGAATTGGCACTGGTTCGCGGCCGGTTGGAGGAGGCTGCCAACGAGGTGGCGAAGTTCCTGCAGCGTTACTCCAACAGCCCGGCGTGCGATGTCGCACTGCTCACGTTGGGCGAATTGCAGCTCCGCCTGTATTTGTCTCCCACCCGCACGAATGCGCCGGACACGAATCTGCTGCAACAAGCGCTGGCCAACTTGGGCGCGTTGCGCGTGAAGTTTCCGGGCAGTCCGTTGCAAGGGAAGGCTGAGCTGAATCGTGGATGGTGCTTCTGGCAGACCACCAATCTGACGGAAAGCGGCGCGGCCTTTGCCGCCGCAGCTGTATCGTTGCCACCATCGTTTGATCAGGCAGCGGCCCGGTTCAAACTGGCTGATGTCCAGGACCGACTCAGTGATTTCGCCTCCGCCATCAGCAACTACCAGGCAGTCGTAGTGCTGGGCGAGGCCTTGCCCACGGTTAAGACCAACCTGTGCGAGCCGGCGCTTTACCAGATTGTCCGTGCCAGCGTCGCGTGTACGAACGCCCCGGCGGCCGACGCGGCCGTGGCGCGGTTGCTCGAGTGGTTTCCCGAAAGCCACGTGACCGAGATCAGCCTCCTGGTGGACGGCCAGGGCAAGGCCCAGCAGTCGAATCCGACCTTGGCCCGGCGCACCTTCGAGGATTTGTTGAAACGTTTCCCGAACTCGACGAACGCTGCTCAAGTGCATCTGGCCATCGGCCGCACCTACGAGCTGGAGGGCAACTGGCCGGGTGCGGCGCAGGAATATCGGAGCTGGCTTACCGCGTATCCCACGAATGCGGAGCGCCCTCGGGCTGAGTTTGCGCTGGCGCTTGCCAGCTACTGGGCGAACGATGAGACCAATGCCCTCGCCCTGTTGAAGAACTTCATCGTGCAGTATCCCACCAACGTGCTGGCCCCACAGGCTCAGTGGTGGGTGGCCGCCTATCACTTCCGCCAGAACGAATTTGCCGAAGCGGAGAAGGACAGCCAGTTGCTGATTCGAACCTGGCCGGGCACGCCGCTCGCGTATGAAGCGGGCATGCTGGCTGGGCGCGCGGCCATGGCCCGGCAAGGATGGCTGGATGCGATTGGTTACTTCACCAACTTGACCAGCGATCTGACGTGTCCGTCGAACCTCTGGACGCAGGCGATGTTTGCCTATGGCGATGCGCAGCGCCGGCTGGATTCGTCGGATACGAATAATCCCTTGGCCAATTTTCAAGAGGCGATCAAGATTTACGCCCGCATCCACACCTTTAATCCCACCAATGCCCAAGCCGCGCGGGCGTGGGGTGAGAAAGGCAACTGTTATTTCCAGCTCGGCGCACAGAATCCCCACCAATACACCAACGCTATCGACGCCTTCCGGCAGGTTTTGGACTCGCCCGGGGCCGATGTGGCGGCGCGGTGTCAGGCGAGTGTGGGGTTGGGCCTGGTGGCGGAAAGGCAGGCAGAACTGAGCACGAACAACGCGACGGCACTCCTGACCGAGGCGCGGGATCGCTATCTGGACGTCTTCTACGCGAAATCAAACTGCGTCCGTGAAGGCGAGCAACCTCCTTCCTACTGGCGGAAGGAGGCCGGGCTCAAGGCGGCGCGTGTGCTATCGGATTCGCTGCACAAACGTGAAGCGGCGGAGAAGATTTATGAGGAGCTAGCCAGGGACTATCCACCGCTTCAGCCTTTCATAACGAACCGGCTCAAGAAGGGGGCGTGACGCCCGGTCTTGGGCCAGAACTCAGTACTTCCAGCGCACGCAGTGTCGCGGCACTGCGTGTTTCGACACCGAGCTTCGCGAAGATCTCCAGCAAGTGCTTTTTCACCGTGGACTCACTGATGCCGAGAATGGTGGCGATGTCCGAGTTGGTCTTGCCCTGCGCGACCCAGAGCAGCGCCTCCGCCGCACGGGGTGTCAGCCCCAGTTTGATCAGCAGCTCAGCCGAGGAAAAATCCGGCTTGAATTCGCGTTGGGCCAATTCCTCGACGCGCCGCAAGCGGGACGAGATGGCCTTCAGCAAATCCGCGCGTGCCACGGGTTTGATCAGGTAATCATCCGCCCCGAGGTTCATCCCCTGGCGCAGGTCGGTCTTCTCGCCTTTCGCGGTCAGAAAGATAAAGGGGATGGTCGCGGTGGCCGAATCATCACGCAGTGCCGCCAGCACGCCGTAACCATCGAGCGTGGGCATCATCACATCGCACAGGATCAAATCCGGCAGCTCGCGTTGGGCGAGGGTTAACCCGGCTCGTCCATCCTCGGCGCCAAGCGGTTCAAAGCCTTCCAGCTTCAGGATGGTCAGCAAGTTGCGCCGCATCTCGGGTTCGTCTTCAATGACCAGAATCTTCCGCGCGTTCATGATTGAGGTTGAGTGGCAAACAGCGGTAGTCGAACGGTGATGGTTGTGCCGCGCCCGACGGCGCTTTGCACCTGTACGGTTCCACGGTGCAGTTCGGTGCAGCGTTTCACGATCGTCAGGCCCAGACCCGTGCCGGGCAGGTGGGCGGTGTTCCGACCGCGATGGAAGGCTTCAAACATGCGCGGCAGATCCACTTCCGGGATGCCGAAACCTTGGTCGCGCACGCGGCAAACGGCCTCGACGCCCTGGCGTTCGATTTCCAGGGCGACTGGACTGCCTGCCGCCGAGTACTTGACGGCGTTGGACAGCAGGTTGGTGAAGATGTGTTGGATTAGACGTTCATCGGCGAAAGCGGCGCCCGCATCCGCGGAAACGGCCCAAGCAATCGGGCACTTGTGGCCCGTGGCGGACCGCAATTCGTCAACGAGTTGCCGACAGAATCCACGCAACTCCAGCGGGGCCGGGCGGAAATCCAGCTTCGCGGCCTCCAGCAGGCTCAGCACGAGCACCTCTTCCATCAGACCCGCCATCCGCCGGGCGTTTTTCTGAATGGACTGCAACTGCTCGACTCGTTCCTCGGGTCTGAGCCGATCGAAGTACGTTTCCAGGATCTCCGCCGAGGAGAGGATCACCCCCAAAGGTGTGCGGAATTCGTGCGAAACCATCGAAACGAAGTTGCTCTTGAGCTGCCCCAACTCCCGTTCGCGGGCGAGCGACTTCAACAACCCTTCCTCAAGCTGCTTCCGCTCGGAGATGTCCTGAATGAACGCCTGAATGATATTGCGGCCGCCCCACGCGATGCGCGTCAGAGTGACTTCCAATGGAATGTCGCGGCCGCTGGTGTGGCGTGCCACCCACTCAAACCGTGTACTGCCGCGGGTGAGACAGTCCGTAATGTGTTTTTGTGCCAGCACGTCGGTGGGTTCCCCGTTGGGTTGGGTCGGCGGTGACGTTTCGCGTGGACTTCGGCCCACTAGCTCCTCCGGAGACGCGTAACCGAGAATGCGTGCCGCTGCGGGATTCACCTCCAGGTACTGCTGGGCATCATGCAGCATCACGCCCTGACTGGAAGCCTCGAACAACGCGCGGAACTTTTGCTCCGACTCGCGTAAGGCCTGCTCGGCGCGCTTGCGTTCGATTGCCGTCGCAACCTGGTCAGCCACGAACATCAGAATGCGCTTGTCTTTCTCGCCATAGGCCAACTCGTTTTCGTAATGCTGCAGGGCCATCACGCCGATCCTTCGAGCGGGACTGGTCAAAAGCGGCACCCCCAGCCAGACAGCCGCCGGGGCGCCGACCTCGTGATAAGCCAGTTCCTGCCCCGCTTCCTCGACGACCGCAGTGCCCGCCACGCTGCTGGGACGGGTGTTCTGCCGCGTTGCCAGCAAGGGGCGACCAGTTCGTAACACGTATCCGGTGAGCCCTTGGGACAAGCGCATCGGGGCGGGGCGCGCATCGCGTTCATCCACGAAATAGGCGAAACTAAACGTGGCCTGGTTGGCATCGAGCAGCGCGATATAGAAGTTCGCCGCGGGCATCAGACCGCTGACGATCCGGTGGATTTGACCGTACAAGCTGTCCAGGTCTTCTGCGGTGTGCACCGCCTCGGTGATTCGAAACGTCGCCTGCTGGATCTGCTCCTGTCGTTTGCGCTCGGTGTTGTCGATGATGCTGGCGCGGAGCAGCGGGCGGCCTTCCGCCGGTAGCCGCACGAGGCGTACTTCGGTTGGGATCATCCGGCCGCTGGAGTGGCGGTGAATCCACTCGAAGACCGGCGCGCCACCCGCCACGGCCTCGGCCATTTTTTCCCGGGCCACATCGGCCGAGCGTCGCCCATTGGCTTGAAACTCGGGGCTGACTTCCGGCGGCGATAGCCGGGTCAACGCGTCCGCCGGATAGCCGTAAAGCTGGCAGGCCGGCCCATTGCCGCTGAGAAACCGGCCCGTTTCGCCGTCAAACACCACGATGGCTTCGGGAGCGTGCTCCACCAGGGTGCGCAACCGGGCCTCGCTGGCGCTCAATTCCGCCGTGCGTTCGGCGATGCGCCGTTCGAGTGAGGCATTGAGCTGAAGCAGGTTCTCCCGCGTCTGTTTGCGCTCGGTGATATCCGTCACGGAGCCGACGTGGTAAAGCACCGCGCCACTTTCGGGGTCGCGCACGGAAACGCAGTGGCTTAAACCCCACCAATGGCGGCCATCCCGCCGGACGTATTCGATCTCCTCGTCGCGGAAGCCGCCGGTCTCCTCCAGCAACTGCAGCAGCCGCTCCCGGTCGGCCGGATTCGCGTAGAGTCGTTCCCGCGGTACGCGTCGCATCTGCGCAAATGAATCGAAACCCGACATGCGCAAATACGCCAGGTTCGCAAAGAGGAGCACGTGTTCCGCGCTGGTGCGATAGAGCCCCTCCGAGATGTTCTCAACGACCGACTCAAGCAATTGTTGGTAGTCGCTGACGGCGGTCTCCGCCTGTTTGCGTTGGCTGATATCGCGAGCCACCATCACGTGGAGACATCGCCCCTGAGCACTGATTGTGGTGGCGAGAACTTCCACCGGCAGCTCGTTGCCATCCAGCCGGCGAACCCACCACTCGAAGCGATGGCTGCCGGCGGCAGTGGTTGCGGCCACGATCTCCATCGCCTTTTCGCGTGAGGTGCGTCCGTCCGCTTGCGTTGGTGGAGAGAGGTCGCTGAGGCTGGCCTGCAGGAGTTGCTCCTTAGAGCTCGCACACATTAATTCCAGTGCCGCGTCATTGCAGTCCACGAACACGCCTTGCTCGGGATCCAGAAGCAGGATGGTGTCGGCGCTACGCTCAAACAACAGCCGGAACATGGATTCAGTGTCGCCGGAGTCGGCGGCCCGGGCACTGGGCCGTTCGGTCCATTTACGGTCGCTAGTGTTCGGCGTAATCATCTCAGCGCAAGCTTGAGGCACAACGAGCGTCGGTGCGCTCCGTGCGAAGCGGGTTGAGTGTCGCACGAAGTTTTCCCGGGAAGTCACCGCCGTCAAGCGAACCCAAGCAAGAGAAAGATCGAACCATGATGATCGCTGAATTGAATTCTGAAGGCCGGAACCGCCCGAACCGCACTCATACGCGGCGCGCTTCGCCCGGCTTGGCCGCAGTCAACCGCAACCCTCCCCGGCTCGGATCGTCCGTCCGGCTGCCGGTTACTCCGGAAAACCGGCTGCGCCTTCGGAAACTCCGCGAAGCCGAACTACGCGCTTGGAACCACACCCCTCGGACCAGTGCGAATACGGCCCTGCGCACGGAAGTCAGGCACGCGGCGCAGCACAGCCGCCGCGAACTCCGCGTCTTCGCCGCCATCGTGTTAACGACCGGGGTCGCGGTGACCCTGGGGGTGCTGGCCTCAATTCGGTTCGTCGAACAGCACTCGGAGTTTGTGGCGTTTGTGCGGCAATTGCTTGGGCTGGCCTGAACTCATTTAACGACGCTTGAAGCCGTACTACAACCAACCAAACGAAAGAACGACATGAAGAAGCCATTGAAGCAAATGCTCCTCGTAATCCTGATCGCAGGGCCGGTCGCCGGCCTGATGCTGGCCGCCAAATCACCCGCCGACGCGGATGCCGCGCAGCTCGCGCGCGGCAAATACCTTGTCAACTACGGCGGCTGCAGTGATTGCCATACGCCGTTGAAGTTCGGCCCAAACGGTCCCGAGCCCGATATGACTCGTTACCTCTCGGGCCATCCAGAAACTGCCCAACTCCCGTCGCCGCCGAAACTGGCGGACAGCCCCTGGTTTGCCTCCACGGCTGGCATGACGGCTTGGGCTGGCCCTTGGGGCATCAGCTATGCCGCGAACCTGACGCCTGATCAAAACACCGGACTCGGCATCTGGAGCGAAGAGATGTTCATCAAGGCCATGCGCACCGGCAAACACATGAGCGCCGGACGCGACATCCTGCCGCCGATGCCCTGGCAGAACCTCGCCGCCCTGAACGATGCGGACATCAAGGCCATCTACGTCTATCTGCGCAGCCTGCCACCGATTGCGAACCGCGTGCCTGAACCGCTGCCCCCCGGCGGCTCGGTACGATACGAGTGAATTGGAATTCGGAAGCAGGCGCGGAATTGGAGCGAGGCGACCAACCGCCTCGCTTTCAGTTCCACACCAGGAGGAGTCGATGATTCGGTGGTCGAGAGTCTCTTCGTGGCTTGAGGCAGTCAGCGCGCAGATGCCGAGAGCCGGCTCAGCCTTATGCCGAAGGAGAAGGGATAAACGGACTCAATGTGGGGGCAAGAGACCCTGATCACCGTAACTCCTGGAATTCCGTCGGCAGTGATCCGAGAGCGAACTCAAGCGCAGACAGTGGACCCAATACTCGGTAAGCTCCCGCCATGAGTGAGCCCAAGAGCTTTCACATGTCGCCCGAGGAATTCCGCCGGTGGGGACACGCCGCCGTAGATTGGATCGCCGACTACCAGCGCCGCGTTGAGTCGTTGCCGGTACTGTCAACGGTGCAGCCAGGTGAAATCCGATCGAAGCTGCCACCTGCGGCCCCGGAATGCGGGGAGTCCTTCGAAGATATCCTCGCGGACGTGGATCGGCTCATCCTGCCAGGCGTGACGCATTGGCAGTCGCCGAACTTCTTTGCGTTCTTTCCGGCCAACGCTTCCGGGCCGTCCATCCTCGGCGAGCTGCTCTCCGCTGGCTTGGGCGTGCAAGGTATGCTGTGGGCCACAAGCCCGGCTTGTACGGAACTGGAAACGCATGTCCTCGATTGGCTTGTGGACATGCTGGCACTTCCCGCGAAATTCAAGTCCAGCAGTGCGGGCGGCGGGGTGATCCAGGACACGGCTTCCGGCGCGGTCTTGTGCGCGCTGCTTGCCGCGCGTGAGCGGGCGACCGGTTTTGCGAGCAACGAGTCGGGCTGCAATGGCAAGCTGGTGGCCTACGTTTCGACGCAAACGCATTCGTCCGTCGAGAAAGCGGTGAAGATCGCTGGGTTGGGCCGTCAAAACTTGCGGCTCATTGACGTGGACGACACGTTTGCCATGCGCCCGGACGCGCTTGCGGCGCAAATCCAGAAGGACCGCGCCGCCGGGCTGACGCCGTGTTTTGTTTGCGCCACCATCGGTACGACGTCCTCCAACGCCCTTGATCCGCTGGCCGCGATCGGCCGGATATGCCGCGAACAGGAGTTGTGGTTTCACGTGGACGGCGCGATGTCCGGCGTGGCGGCGCTATGCCCTGAATTCCGTTTCATCCAGGAAGGCTTGGAACTGGCCGACTCCTACGCCTTCAATCCGCACAAGTGGATGTTCACGAACTTCGACTGCGACTGCTTCTTCGTGGCGGATCGGGCTGCGTTGATTCGCACCTTGAGCGTGCTGCCCGAGTATCTGCGGAACAAAGCCACGGAATCGGGCGCGGTGATTGACTACCGCGATTGGCACGTGCCGCTGGGCCGCCGCTTCCGCGCGCTGAAGCTCTGGTTCGTGATCCGGCACTACGGCGTCGAAGGTCTGCGCCACCATTTCCGCCGCCATATCGAGCTTGGGCAGCAATTCGCCCGCTGGGTGCAAGACTCCGCGGATTTTGAACTCGTCGTACCTGCTCCGCTGAACCTCGTCTGCTTTCGCCACAAGGCGGGTGACGAATTCAACCGGCAGTTGCTGGAGCGCCTGAATCACAGCGGCGCGCTGTATCTCACGCATACCGTGCTGAGCGGTCGCTACGTCTTGCGGATGTGCGTCGGGCAAACATGGACCGAGGCGCGGCACGTGGAGGCCGCGTGGGCACAGATTCAGGCCACGGCACGCTCGCTCCAGGCATAAAGCCCCGGTCCGGTCTGGTCTTCCCACCGGCGCGGAATGGTGCGCCCGGTCGGTCCGAAGCGCTGGCAATTTCCGCGTCGCCAACGTCGTGCCAGACCGATACAGTTCGGGGCGTGAAAAGCCACCTGCTGCTTGCGGGCATGCTGGTCCTTGAGGCCACCGCTCAGACGCCGGCACCTGCGCCGAATTACGACGAAGCCAAAGTCCCGGCCTACGCATTGCCTGATCCACTGGTTTGCATCGATGGTGCGAAAGTGGCCGACTCCGCAACATGGGAGAAGAAGCGCCGGCCCGAGCTACTGCAGTTGTTTGGCGATCATGTGTATGGCCACGCGCCGCGTCGTCGCCGGGGAATGAGCCAATTCGAAGTCACGTCGCTGGCGACCAACGCGCTCGGCGGCAAAGCGACGCGCAAAGAGATCGCCGTCTGGCTCACGGGCAAGACGAACGGCCCGAGCCTGAATGTGTTGCTGTATGTGCCGAACGGCGCACGCCAGCCGTCACCTGCGTTTCTGGGATTGAACTTCAACGGTAATCACGCCATCAGCACCGACCCGGGTATTCGCCTCTCCGACCGCTGGATGCCGGAGAGCCGAACCGGTGGCGTGACGAACAATCGCGCCACCGACTCCAGTCGCGGGAGTGAAGCTTCGCGCTGGCCGGTGGAAAAGATCCTGGCCCGCGGTTACGCGGTCGCCACGGTGTATTGCGGCGATCTGGAGCCCGACTTCGCCGAAGGCCGGAAGCTGGGCGTGCGCGCGGCACTGGACCGCACGGGGGCGAACGCTGTTTTCCGGACCAACCAGTGGGGCGCAATCGGAGCGTGGGCCTGGGGGTTGAGCCGGGCCTTGGATTATCTGGAAACGGATGCTGCCGTGGATGGCAAGCGCGTGGCGTTGATCGGCCATTCGCGGCTGGGTAAGACGGCGCTGTGGGCGGGGGCGCGGGATGATCGCTTCGCCATCGTCATCTCAAATGAATCGGGCGAGGGCGGGGCGGCGCTGGCGCGACGCTGCTTTGGCGAGCGGACCGGGGATTTGAACCGGCGCTTCCCGCACTGGTTCTGCGGAGCCTTCAAGCAGTACTCCGATAACGAGGGCAAACTCCCGGTGGACCAACACGAATTGCTCGCGCTGATCGCGCCGCGTCCGCTCTACGTGGCCAGCGCGGAGGAAGATCGCTGGGCTGATCCGCGTGGGGAATTCCTTGCCGCGAAAGCTGCCGAACCGGTCTATCAGCTATACGGCAAGGCCGGCTTGGGCGTGGCCGATCAACCGCCCGTGAACCAGCCGGTTGGTGACGTGATTCGCTACCATGTGCGCACCGGGAAGCACGACGTGACGGACTACGATTGGGAGCAGTATCTCGCTTTTGCGGACCGGCATTTCAAACGGTGAGCGGATCGCCTACCCTGCGCGACGTGAAGCGGATTGGCATCTACGGCGGCTCGTTCGACCCAGTGCATCTGGGCCACCTGCTGGTGGCGCAGGCGGCGATTGAGGAACTGCGCTTGGACCGGCTGTTCTTCGTCCCGGCGGCGCAGTCGCCCTTCAAGCTGGAGCAACAGCACGCACCCGCAGGCGACCGCGTGCGCCTGTTGCGCCTGGCCCTGGCTGGCCGGACAAACTGTGAAGTGGACTTGCAGGAACTCCAGCGCGGCGGGATTTCCTACACGGTGGACACGGTGCGCAATTACGCCAGGCGCTATCCCGAGGCGACGCGGTTTTGTTTGATCGGCGCAGACAACGTGCCGAACCTGCCCAAGTGGTTTGAGGCGGAGGAACTGGCGCGGTTGGTGGAGTTCGTGGCCATCCCCCGTCCGGGTGAACCCGCGGCGGTCTTCCCCGCGCCGTTCCGTGGGCGAGCGCTGGCGGGCTTTCCGTTCGGTGTGTCCTCGTCGCAGATCCGCGCGCGAGTGAAAGCGGGCTTAGCCATAGAACATTTGGTGCCGCCGACCGTGGCGGAAACCATCCGCAACTCCCGGCTTTATCTTTGAACCGTCCTCTGGCATCCTCGCGGCAGATGGATTCACGAAAACTCGCCTCCCTTTGCCGCGAACTGGCCGATAACAAGAAGGCGGACGACATTGTCGTCCTCGACGTTCGCAAGCTCTCTTCCATCACCGATTACTTCGTCATTGCTTCCGCCACCAGCGAACCGCATTTGCGCGCCGTGGTGGATGAGATCACCGACAAGCTGCGGGAGGACCATAAGCTCCGCCCCAAGGCCGTAGACGGAAAACTGCCCACTCAATGGATGGTGCTGGACTACTTCGATGTGATCGTTCACGTCATGCGTGCCGACGTGCGGGAGCGCTATGACTTGGAGAGTTTGTGGGGTGACGCACCCCGCGTGCGCACGCGCAAGCGGACGAGCCAGAACCTGCAGATTTAAACCGTAGCCCGCGGCTCGGCTGCCGAAAGATCGCAACAGCCGCAAAGCCAGATGGGGGTTGGACCCCGGCGGCTTACATCACCTTGGGCGGTATTTCGGAGGCCGCCTTGGCCAGGCTTTCCACGACCTTGGCAAACTCCTCCAATCCCGGGGCGGGGATGATGATGGCATCCCGCCGGCCGCCCACGTCTTCGGTGATCCGCAGAAACCGTCCGCGCGGGTTCTCCTTCAAGGTGAACACGAACGTCTTGCGTTCCACCTGAATGCGTTCCGTGCGGAGGGTGTCCTCGTTGACGGGCGGTTTGGGAGGCATGCTGCCGAAGTGGTGCGGCCGCGTGCGAAACGGCGATGGTCGTTCGTTTGAAATCATACGTTGTTCCCAAAGGAACCCTACATCATGGGATTAGTTCCGGGTAAAGTTTGACCAGTTCACCGGTTTGTCAACTGCGGATTTTGACAGCCGAGAACAAAACGCTGGTTTCTGGGACTGCGGCCAGGAGTCCTTTTCGAACAGCTCTCGAAGACGCCAGCGGTTTGGGCCGTAACGGATTGGATACCGGTGGGTGGCCGCCGACCGCACAACTCCCTCAAACGTGCAGAGGCTTCAACTCTTTGGCCTTTACCTCATCTTCTCGTCCTGACGCCAAGCTCCCTCTCCGCCTTTCTTCCCGCCGGCGTCGAAGTTTGGGTTTGACAGGCGTCTCCCTTCGCCGTTTCTTCTCTTGTAGGTAAATCCAGAGACAAATGAAAGCGAACCCTTCCTCCCGGAATGCCTTCACGCTAATTGAACTGCTGGTAGTCATCGCCATCATCGCGATCCTGGCGGGCATGCTCCTCCCCGCCTTGTCCAAGGCCAAACTCAAGGCGCAACGCATCCAGTGTGTCAGCAACCTGAAGCAACTTGGCTATTCATGGCAGATGTATGGCGGCGACTACAACGACAAGATGGTGCCGAATTGGATTGTGGATAAACGGGCTTGGATTGACGGGATCTTGGGCAACGTCTCCGCCATGCCCGGGGCCACCAACATCTTAGCGATTCGCGCGGGACTGCTCTACCCGTACAACCCCAATGTGGACATGTACGTGTGCCCGGCGGCCAAAGGCGGCCCCAGCACCCTGCCTAAGGTAAGACAAGTGCGGCACTATTCGCTGCAAGGCCGGATGGGTGGCGCAGATCAGGCAGACCAAGACAAGCACGGCGCAACCAGCACAGCGTGGGTCTTGGGAGACAAATACCCACAATACAAGAAGCTGAGCCAAGTGCGCTATCCAGCACCCGCGGAGGCCATGTCTTTCGTGGACGAGAGCGTGGAGACGTTGGACGACGGCTACTTTGCCGTGAACGCGGCAGATCGGGTGAACCAGTGGCAGAACTCCCCGACCGCGCGGCACGGGAAGTCGGCAGCCTTTGGGTTTGCGGATGGACATGCTGAGAGTTGGCGGTGGTCGGCTCTCAACCTCGACCGCAAGCTTGATGCCCCCATGCTGAGCTCCACAGATCCGGATTTGCGGCGACTCCAGCGGGCAGTGTTCCGACCCTAGGCGGCGAGCCCGGGGGCAGAGGTTGGCGGCGATTATCGAGTTCGCGGCGAAACGCGGCCAGTGCCTTGCCTGTGATGAGTGGTGGGCGAAAGGAGTTGGGCACGGTCCTTGACGGAACGGGGGAGCGGGCGGAGTGTTCGAGGTGCGCCTCCCCAGGCAGCATCCGTTCGCCGAGCAAGTTGAATCGTGACTATGGCCAGCGCCCCGCCAACCGCAGACGAGACACCCAACCGGGGCCGCGTCCTGGTCATCGACGACGATCCGCATGTTTGCGGCATTTTCCGCCGTATTCTGGAGCGGCGCGGCCATGTCGTCCTCCAAGCGGCAGACGGTTGCCAGGGATTGACCGCCGCCAAGGAAACCTCACCAGATATCATCCTGCTGGACCTGAATCTGCCGGTGATGGGCGGGCTGGAGACGTTGGGGAAGTTGTCGCAGCAGTGTCCGGATGTGCCAGTGATTATCGTTTCCGGCAGCGGCTCGATGAAAGATGCGATCGAGTCGCTCAAGCTGGGCGCGTGGGATTACCTGGTCAAACCCCTGCCCGAGACCTCCGCCCTCATCCACACGGTCGAGACCAACCTCGAACGCTCGCGGCTGATCCGGCTCAATAAGAAGATTCGCCAGGAGCTGGAGCAACGGCATGAGCAAATCCAGGAGGACGAGGAGGCCGGGCGTAAAATCCAGGCAAAACTGTTTCCGCCGCAAGAGTGGGCGCTGGGTCGTTACGCCTTCAAGCACCGGGTGATTCCGTCGTTGCTGCTGAGCGGGGATTTCGTGGACTACTTTGCCGTGGGCGACCGATTCGCGGTGTTCTACTGCGCGGATGTGTCGGGTCATGGTGTTTCGTCCGCGCTGATCACCGTGCTGGTGAAAAGCCTGGTGGGCAAATATCGGGAGCGGTTCCAGGAGCGCCAGGATTCGTTGATCCTCGAACCGGACCGCCTGCTCGCCCAGCTCAACAAGGAATTGCTTCAGGAACAGCTCGGCAAGCACCTCACGCTCTTCTACGGCGTCCTCGACACCACCGCCAACACCCTGCGCTATGCCAACGGCGGTCAGCACCCGCCAGCGCTGTTGTTCAGTGTGGCAGGGTTGCAGACGTTGGAGACCAACGGCATGGCGGTGGGGTTGTTTCCTTTTGCCGCGTTCGCGTCCGACACGGTTTCGCTGCCACCCTCATTCCGCCTGGTGGTGTTTTCGGATGGGGCTTTGGACGTGTTGGCGCTGCCCTCGGCCGATGCGAAGCTTGCCTTCCTGCGGGGGCTCACCACCCGCCATGCGCTGCGGAAGTTCGTGGAGGAGGCGGGCAGCAATGAGCATCTGCCGGACGACTTCACCGTGTTGTCCTTATCCTGTGGAGATATGCCATGAACCCGGGTCAGGTCCAT
The DNA here is from genome assembly GCA_964634255.1 of uncultured Verrucomicrobiota bacterium. Taxonomy (GTDB): domain Bacteria; phylum Verrucomicrobiota; class Verrucomicrobiia; order Limisphaerales; family MWDV01; genus MWDV01. The sequence goes on from CAZWJC010000006.1 coordinate 64,125, forward strand.
TACGCCGTCACCGAAAACCGCGCCTTCCTGAAACTCTCGGGGGTCATCCGTCACCCGCTGAGCCAACGGATCAACGTGGCCGTGGGCCGTATGTTTGCCAAGGTCACGGTGCAAGGCGTGGTGGTGGATTTGCAGGAAGCGGAGTTTATTGACAGCACCTGCCTCGGCTTGCTGGCACGCGTGGCCACGCGGTGTCTGGAGTTGGACTGTGAACGCCCGATCCTTGTCTCCACGCAGCCGGAGGTGAACCGCGTCCTTCGCGGCATGGGTTTTGACCGCGTCTTTGTGCTGGTGGAGAATCCAGCCGCCCCGACAACGGGACTCTCCGATGCGGCCGAGCTGGCGGGGATTTGCCGCCGGCCGGACCCGCAAATCGTCCTCGACGCCCACCGCGCGCTCTGCGAGATGAACGAGCACAACCAGCATCTCTTCCAGAATGTGATCGAGCAACTCACGGCTGACGCTGCGGAAGACGAGGCCCGACGGGCATCCGCCGCAAGGCCGAGCCCGTTCTGAGCCGGTGGGCGAAACCACCGTGGCCGTTCACGGGAACCGGTCAGAGCCCGTTTGAACAAACGGCTCCGGAGTGCGCCCGTCCTCGGGCGCAGCGAATTGAAACAACACTGGATGTCGTCGTCCGCCGCGTCTTTAGTATTCACGCGGCTGCGCCCGAGGACGGGCGCACTCCGGGACGGGCTTTCGGTCGAGCGCTAAAGCCGCCCGTTGTCAATCAGCCGCGTTTTGCCGACGAACACCGCCAGCGCCATGTGCGCCCCCCGGGATACCTTGGCCACTGGCGCGAGCGTTTGGGGATCGAAAAACTCGACGTAGTCGAGTCTCGCCTGCGGTGCGGTGGCAATCAGCTTGGCCAGTTCCGCCTTCAACTGTCTGGCAGAAGCCGTCCCTGTGCCAACCCGGGCCCGAGCCTGCGCGAGGGCGCGACTCAGAATGACGGCTTGCGGGCGTTGCTCGGCATCGAGGTATTTGTTCCGCGAGCTCATCGCCAGGCCGTCGGGTTCGCGCACCGTGGGCGCGACGACGATTTGCACAGGGAAGTTGAGGTCGGCAACCATCCGCTGAATGATTGCCGCCTGTTGCCAGTCCTTCGCCCCAAACACGGCCACGTCCGGCAATACGATGTTGAACAGCTTGGCCACCACGGTTGTCACGCCACGGAAATGGGTGGGACGCGCTGCCCCCTCCATGCTTTGCGAAAGCCGCTCCTCGACCACATAGGTGCTGTAATGGCCTTCGGCCTTGCCGGGATACATCGCCGGATCGCTGGGGGTGAAAACCACATCCACACCGGCGGCGTGGCAGAGTTGGAGATCGCGCTTCAAATCGCGCGGATAACGGCTGAGGTCTTCCGTCGGGCCGAACTGGGTCGGGTTGACGTAAATGCTGACGACTACGTGGCCGGCCCGTCCCACGCGCCGGCGCGCCTCGCGCACCAGACTCATGTGACCCTCATGCAAATAGCCCATCGTGGGCACGAATCCAATGTGTCCGGCGGTCACTTGCCACCGGCGGGCGAGCCGTTGCATCGCCGAAACTGAGTTGACGACTCTCATCGGCGCAAAACTGATTCAGGCCGCGCGGCCTGGCAATCTTAATGTCGCAGGCAACCTTTTGTCACCCGATGGGCAAGGCGACGCAGTTCGGATGGTCAGAACCTCAATTGACTTGGCGGCGGGCTTTGTTAGCGTCGGCGGGTGGGCAAGAACCGCAAACCTCTCTCCTCTATCGAGCGATTCCAGTCGTTCGTGGACGGATTGTGGGATGGTAGCTCGATCCGGCTCGGCACCGAGCTAACGCGGGCCGACAAGTTGGCCCACTTCGGGGTGCTGGTCTTTCGCAGCTTCATCCGCAACCGCTGCCCGGTGCATGCCTACGCGCTGTCTTACACCACGCTCCTGGCCTTGGTGCCGATGCTCGCAGTGGTGCTCAGCTTGACCAGCAGCATGCTCAAGGGCGAGAGCGAGGAGCGCATCGGGCAGTTTATTGATCGCCTGGTGATGACGGTCGTGCCGCCCGGAACAGAGTCCCAGGACGAGTCATGGATTGCGACCAACAACCTGACGGAAATGCAGGGGCCGCCCACGATCGCGGAGACCATGGTGGCAACCAACGACGCCACCTCGACCAACATCACCGTGGTCGCCACCACCAACGCCCCGAGCAAGGCGGAGTTGGCGATCGCAAAGATTGTCCAGAAGCCCGAAGCCCAGGAAGTGCGCAAGGAGGCCGCCCGCAAGATTCGCCAGTTCATCGAAAACACCTGGAGCGGCACCATGGGCACGGTGGGCACGATCCTCCTTCTCTACATTGCGTTCGGGATGCTGGCCCGCATTGAAGACACGTTCAATGACATCTGGGGGGTGGCGCATGGGCGGCCGTGGTTCATGCGCATCGTGCTCTACTGGGCGGTGATTTCGCTCGTGCCGCTGCTCGTGATTGCGGCCCTGACGCTGGCCAGCGGCCGACATTTGTCCGGCGCGCGCGAGTTCATTGCCCAGACCGCCTTCATCGGCGAGCTGATTTTCCGTTTCACGCCGTTGCTGTTGCTGTGGCTGACCTTTAGCGCGTTCTACAAGTTGGTCCCGAACACGAAGATTGACTGGGCGGCCGCGCTGGTCGGCGGTGGCGTCTGCGCCGTCCTCTGGCATGTGAACAATTCTTTCAGCGCGCTGTACGTGTCGCGCGTGGTAACCAATTCCAAGATCTACGGTAGCCTCGGTCTCGTGCCCGTCATGATGATCGGACTGTACTTCTCGTGGTTTTTCCTGCTACTCGGCGCGCAATTCGCCTACGCCTGGCAGAACCGCAGCGCCTACTTGCAGGAGAAGCTGGCCGAACGCGTGGACCAGCGGGGGCGCGAGTTTGTGGCGTTGCGCTTGATGACCTGCGTGGGTCAGTACTTCCAGGCGGGCGAGGCGGCCGCCTCCGTATCCGAACTCTCCGGCACGCTCGGCGTGCCCAGCCGTCTGACGCAGCAGATCATGCAGACGCTCAAGGCCTCGCAATTGGTGGCGGAAGTCGGTGGCAGGGAAACCGGCTATCTGCCGGCACGTCCGCTGGACACGATCACCTGCTACGACGTTCTGCTGGCCTTGCGCACCACCAACAACCAGCCGCTGCCGAAACGCGACGAACCAGCCACCAACGAGGTGCTCGGCGAGTTCGAGCGCATCCAGGCCGCCGAGCGTCATGCCGCCACGTCCGTGACTTTGGCGGCGCTGGTGGATCGCGCCCAAGCGCGGTTGCGGCTCGCCGCGCCCGCTCCCAGTGAATTGGTCACCTCCCCGCCACCAGTTCCGCCGGTCGAACCGCTCAAACCCGCCGTTGCCGCATCCGTACCAGGCGATGCGATCAAACTGCATTCCTCGGAGTTCGTGCCTGCCGAAGTCCCGCAAGCATCCAGGGATGACTCAGCCGCACCCACGCCTCCGCCGCAAGCCAAGCCCGGCGGCCCCGAGTTTGTCTCCATTCAGCTTCCCTCAACCAATCAACAACGAATCGAAGACGAAGAAAGGTCATTTCCATTATGATTATTGGCGTTCCCAAAGAGATTAAGAAACAGGAGCATCGCGTGGCCCTGCTGCCGTCGGCGGCGTATCAACTCATCCGGCGCGGGCACAAGGTGTTGGTCCAAACCGGCGCCGGCGTCGGCTCGGGTTATCCGGATGCGGATTACGAGCAGGCCGGTGCAAAGTTGGTCAAGGAGCCGAAGAAGATTTTCGCCGAGGCCGACCTCATCGTGAAGGTCAAGGAGCCGCAACCCGTCGAGTGCGCCATGCTCCGGCGCGGGCAAATCTTGTTCACCTACCTGCACCTCGCCGCCGACAAGGCGCTCACCGAGGCGCTGATGAAATCCGGCGTGACAGGCATCGCCTACGAAACGCTTGAAGTGAACCGCCGACTGCCGCTGCTCGAACCGATGAGCGAGATCGCAGGCCGCATGTCGGTGCTCGTGGGCGGGTATTTTCTCGCGAAACACAATGGCGGCAGCGGGGTGCTGTTAGGCGGCGTGCCAGGCGTGTTGCCGGGTAAGGTGGTTGTCCTGGGCGGCGGCACGTCCGGCATCAACGCCGCGCGCATGGCCCAGGGCCTCGGCGCCGACGTGACGATCCTCGAAGTGGACCTGGAGCGGATGCGCTTCCTCGACATTACGCTGCATACCGCGCACACGCTCTATTCGAGCGAGTCGCACCTGATGGACTTGTTGCCGGAAGTTGACTTGCTCATCGGTGCGGTGCTCGTGCCCGGTGCGAAGGCGCCGAAGCTCATCAGCCGAGAGATGCTCCGCCGCATGCACCCTGGTAGCGTTTTGGTGGACATCGCGATCGACCAGGGCGGTTGCGCCGTCACCTCGCGCCCAACCAACCATGACGCTCCAGTTTTCGTTGAAGAGGGCGTGACGCACTACTGCGTGGCGAACATGCCGGGTGCGTTCGCGCGCACGGCGACGCAAGCACTGACCAACGTGACCTATCGCTATCTCGAAACACTGGCCGACCTCGGGCTCAAGGAGGCGTGTCAGAAACACCCCGCACTGGTCAGCGGCATCAACGTCATGGGCGGCAGGCTCACGCACAAGGCCGTCGCCGAGGCCCACGGGATGAAGTACACGCCACCCAAAGTGGCGTAAGGGAAACGCGTAGCCCCGAACCCTGAAATCCAATGAAGCCCGAAGAGCGAAGTCCAAAAGCCGTAGCCGCAATCCGACTTGGAACCCCCGTGAAGAGGCGCGGGGCTCTCGCGGGGCGACGCGGGGCTCCAGCCAACCCACCGGCACATTTCGGGGTTCGAATTTCGCCTCTATTTCGGATTTCGCGAGCAAGCGTTTGCGTCGCCGCACTCGCGTTGGTGCTGACCTCCGCCCTCGCCGCCGGCACCAAC
>CAZWJC010000007.1:0-68638 GCA_964634255.1 uncultured Verrucomicrobiota bacterium
CATCCCGGTGGAGATGTTCACCGTCATGTTCGCCATCGGTCGCATGCCCGGCTGGATTGCCAACTACCGGGAGGTGCTTGAAGAGCCCAACACGCGCATCTACCGTCCGCGCCAAGTTTACACCGGCCCGACACAGACGGCCTACGTGCCGCTCCGGCAGCGGGCATAGGCCCGCCGTCCTTCGCCCAAACCAAACCACCCGCCGGGGTCTTACCGCCCAGACGCGACCGCGCCCAGCACTCCAAAAGCGAACAGCGCCACGAACACGATAACGCTGAGCACCAGGAGAATCGTGGCGATGATCCCACAAATCCGCCCTGCATTCGTCAAACCACGACCGCTCGGATCCATTTGCCCGGCGTCGATTTGCTTGAGATCGCCCGAGCCCATGATCCAGGCCGCGATGCCAAACGGTGCGCAGACGACCAAACCAAGAATTCCGAAAATGAGGATTAGGGTGCCACGATGAGGTTTCATAAATGTTAGCAGTTGCTTTCTTGTAGGGACCACCTTTGAATTCCGCAAGCGAAATCGCCCGACATGAACATTCACGAGTATCAGGCCAAGACCCTTCTCGCCAAGCGCGGTGTGCCGCTTCCGCCCGACGGCGTGTGCGATAATGCCGACCAAGCCCGGCCCATCGCCGCCAAGCTATTGGCCGACGGCGCAACCAAACTGGTGGTCAAAGCGCAGATCCACGCTGGGGGACGCGGCAAGGGCACGTTCCAGAACGGCTACCGCGGGGGTGTGAAGCTCGGAACCACGGCTGACGAGGCGGTTGAGTTCGCGCAAGCCATGCTGGGCAATGTTCTCGTGACGAAACAGACCGGTCAGGCCGGACGTCTGGTGAGCAAGGTTTTGGTGGCGCTTGCGCCGAACATCCGTCGCGAACTGTACGTCGCGGTGCTGTTGGATCGCGCGCTCGGTTGTCCGGTCATCATGGCCAGCACCGAAGGCGGCATGGACATCGAGGAGGTCGCCGCCAAGACGCCGGAAAAGATCATCAAGGAAGCGATTGATCCGACGCTGGGCTTCCAGCCGTATCAAGGCCGCAAGCTGGCGCTCGCACTCGGCCTGACCGGCGACTTGATGAACCAAGCGGTCAAAACGTTCGGCGGGCTCTACCGCACTTGGTGGGAATGCGACGCCTCGCTCATCGAGATCAACCCGCTGTGCGTGGTCGCCGCGCCCGATGGCAAGCTCTCGCTGCTCGCCGTGGACGCCAAGATGACGCTCGACGACAACGCGCTGTATCGCCATCCCGATGTCCAAGCGATGCGCGACCTCGCCGAAGAATCGCCGCTGGAAGTCGAAGCCAGCAAGTTTTCGCTCAACTACATCAAGCTCGACGGCAACATCGCCTGCCTCGTCAACGGCGCCGGCCTGGCCATGGCGACGATGGACATCATCAAGCATTACGGCGGTGAACCGGCGAACTTCTTGGACGTAGGCGGCGGCGCGACGGCCGAACAGGTGACGGCGGCGTTCAAAATCATCATGCAGGACCCGAATGTGAAGGCCATCCTCGTGAACATCTTCGGAGGGATCATGGACTGCAACGTCATCGCCACCGGCATCGTGGCGGCGGTGAAGGAAACCGGCTTGAAGCTGCCGCTGGTCGTCCGGCTGGAAGGCAACAACGTCCGGGCCGGCAAGCAAACGCTCGCCGACTCCGGGTTGACCATCATCAGCGGCACCACGATGGCCGACGCGGCGCAGAAAGTGGTACAAGCGGTGAATTCAGCCAAGTAACCGGCTCAAGCCGATGATTCTGTTAACGAGACTGAAGCTTTGGTGGTTTTCGCGGAGTCACCGCAAGACGGTGTTGGCATGCGCCGGTCCGTTTGTTGCCGCCAAGACAGGCTTTGCCTTTCCGGAGCGAGTCGGAGTGTTCAAGCGTGGTGAGATTCACCAGTTTGACCAGCAAGGCTATGACATCTCGGTAGCTTACAACGCCCCACCCCGCACCGCGGTTACCGTCTATGTTTACACGCGTGGTCCGGCGACGAAGGAATCGCAGACACGCGAACTACAGCAGACAACCGCTGACATCTTCCATCTGAATCGCAACGGCACACTGAGCAGCCCAAAGCTGTATCCACTGAGGCGCGGAGAGACCACAATTAACGGCGCCCTCGTCACAATTGAGTTTCCAGAAGGATTTGCTGGCCGCAAGGAACCCGTCAGGACACTGCTGCTCTTGTTCCCGATCGGCGACTACTTCGTCAAATTTCGATGCACCTATCCTCAGAACCATCACGAGAGCGCTTGGGCGGATGTTGAAGCGCTGGTCGGGACACTAGATTGGCCGTTAGTCTCCCGCCCTGTTCCATCTGCAGCACTTTCCTGAAGCACCTCGGTCGTCATGTTTGAATTCACTCTAGCATGCATGGGCAAGGGCAATTACGTTTGCCCGCCCGATGCCGGGCCTGCGTGGCGAGCCGCCTACGAAGCGGGCTGCGACATGGAGGAACTGGAAGCAAACCTCCGCCTGACGCCAGAGGAACGCCTGCTCAAACACGACAGGAAACTTAACGAGTGGCTTGAGTTCGAAGGGTTCTTGGAGAAGCTCGAACACGGGCTGGTTTTCATCAAATCACACTATGGCAATCCTTGTTAGACCCCAAACCCGCGTCCTCGTGCAAGGCATCACCGGCAGCTTCGGTGGCCGGCACGCGCAGCTTTCACTCGACTACGGCACGCAGATCGTTGCCGGCGTCACGCCCGGCAAAGGCGGTCAGACCTTCACCCACAAAGACCACAAAGTGCCGGTCTTCGACACCGTGGCCGAGGCCATGAAACAGACCGGTGCGGTCGCTTCCGCGGTCTTCGTTCCTCCGGCATTCGCCGCAGACGCTATTCTCGAAGGAGCCGATGCCGGCTTGGAACTGGTCGTGTGCATCACCGAGGGCATTCCGGTCAACGACATGCTCAAGGTTCGGCGCGCGATGACCGGCAAGGCGACGCGGCTGATCGGCCCAAACTGCCCCGGCATCGTGACGCCGGGCGAGGGCAAGGATTCGCACGGCGGCTGCCGTATCGGCATCGCGCCGGGCTACATCCACAAGAAAGGCAACATCGGCGTCGTCTCACGCAGCGGCACGTTGACCTACGAGGCGGTCTGGCAACTGACTTGCCGCGGCGTGGGCCAGAGCACCTGCGTGGGCATCGGCGGCGATCCCGTGCCCGGGATGTCGCACCTCGACGTCATCAAGCTGTTCGCGCACGACCCGGAGACGAAGGGCATCATCATGATCGGCGAAATCGGCGGCAGCGCCGAAGAAGAAGCGGCCGCGTGGATCAAGTTGCACTGTAAGAAACCCGTGGCGGGCTTCATCGCCGGCGCCACGGCGCCGCCGGGACGCCGCATGGGGCACGCAGGCGCTATTGTCAGCGGCGGCAAAGGCACGGCTGCCGCCAAGGTCGCAGCGTTCAACGATGCTGGTATCGGAGTGGCCACGACGCCCAGTGAGATGGCCGAGACGTTATTGAAGATGATGTGACTTCGGGGTAAAACGTGAGGCCGGACAGGACGGTGGCGTACCGTCCGCAATTCACGTTGCACACATCACACCGCGATGGGCCTGATTGACTTCATCCTGAACCTCGCCGGGTTGCTGCTCTGGCTAAACTGGCTGGCGATCCGCTTTGATCCGCTCGCGCGGCCTTCGGCGGCCACCTTGCTCGGAACGCTGCGCCGGACGGAGCGCACGCGGATGCGACGGTGGGCGTTCATCGCCGGATTGGTTGCGCTCCTCGTCGTTCGGGCGTTCTTCTACTGGTCCATCGGATCGGCGCTGGATTGGACTCCGACGGTGACCTTGGTTAGCAACATTAAGGTGTTCTTCCCGCTTTCGGCGGCCGCCTATTTCCTCGGACTGATGCTGCTCTATTCCATGTTGAGCTTCGGGAAAATGCTGACCAGTTTCTACGTCTGGCTGGTACTGCTGTCGTTCCTTGGCGGCCGCGGAAGCGAGGGCGATCCGTTCCTCCGACTGGCCCGTGCGCATTTGGGCCCTCCGGCACGCTGGGCGTGGCCGATACGATTGGTTCTACCGTTCGTAGGCATGGCCACCCTGTGGCTGGCGATCAATCCCATCCTACATGGGTTGCAGATCGTGCCGCCGCCGGTTTCCTGGGCACACCGTCTCGAACAGGCAGTGCTAGTAGGCGTGGGTGCATATCTGGAATGGAAGTTTCTGATCGGCGGCTTGCTGGCGTTGTACATCCTCAACAGCTACGTCTATCTGGGTAGCCACCCATTCTGGAATTTCGTCGCCACGACCGCACAAAGCCTGATCAGCCCATTGCGGGTCGTGCCCTTACAGGTGGGCAGAGTGGACTTCGTCCCGCTGGTAACAGTGGGGCTTGTGTTTCTGATCGCGGAGCTGGCTGGCTTCGCCTTGACGCGCCTATACGGGTTGCTCCCGTGGTGACGCGATGCGCTAGTCGGCCCCGGTAGCCAGGCGTAGCGTTACGGTGGTGCCAACACCAGGTTGGCTTTGCAGGGTCAGCGTGCCGCCATGCATGTCGGCCAAGCGGCGGCAAATCGTCAGCCCCAAGCCCAAGCCCTGTTGCTCCTGCATCTTGCGGTCGAACTGCATGTAAGCACCAATCTTCGCAACCTGCTCCGGCGAAAGGCCGCGCCCCTTGTCGCTCACCGAGAGCGTCAACTCCGCGTCTGCCACCTTTAACTCCACGCGCACTGGCGTGCCGGGCTTGGAAAACTTGAAGGCGTTCTGCAGCAACTCGTCCACGATCTTGGAAAGATACTCCTCCGCCATGGGCACGCGGTGATCGAGCAAGACAAGCGTCAGGTCGCTTTCCCGATGCATCGTCTCGGCGATCGCCTGTGCCTTGTCCTCAATCACCCGCTTGGGGAAGGGCGTCGGCTTCTTCCGCAACGCTGCGGTCTTCGCGGGGTCGCTGCCCAGCAGTTCCAATTGCGCGTAAATGAGGAAGTTCTCGATCAACCGCATCAGCCGGCGACCGGACTCATTGATGACCTGCCCCATCTCGGCAACCTCGGCAGGCTGGAGGCTCTCGGCATCGGTGCTGAGAATTTCGCCATAGGCCAGAATCCCATTCAATGGCGTTCGCAGTTCGTGTGGAAGCGCGAGGCTGATACTGTTGCGCAAATCCGCCAGCTTGCGTTCCGCCAGTTGACGCATCTCATTCGCCTTGCGCAGCCGTGCCTCCACCGCGCCACAAAGCTGGTCCGCAGTGAACGGTTTGGGCAAGTAATCGTCTGCGCCCAGCTCCATCCCATGCCGCATGCCGGCCGGATCCGCATAACCCGTCATCAGGATGAACGGAATGGCCGCTGTGGCAGGCGTCTCCCGCAGCGCGGCCAACGTCCCGTAGCCATTGACCTGTTGCATGTTGACGTCGCACAACACCAAATCGGGCAGATGCTGGCGGGCCAGTTCAATGCCTTGACTCCCATCCGAGGCCTCGATAACCGCGAAGCCTCGAAGGTCGAGCACGACTTTCACCATCTCTCGCAGCCACTCTTCATCGTCAATGACGAGGATTTTTTTCATCGCGCGTGTACCGCCCGACACCTGCCCCGACCCGGCAACCACATCGCGCAGGGGCAGCAGTGCGCTGCCCGGCGGTCTCCCCTTTTCCGGATCAAAACAAACCTCCGTCTGCGCCGTGACTTCGCAAACGTCGGAACAGGCAGATGTCATCATCGCTCGAATTAGTTCCGTTTCCCCAGCAGGAGAATCGTTGCTGCCTCCGAAGCAAGATGTTGGCCAGCAAGACGACGTCCCCCCGGCTGTCCGGAAACATGTCGGGATTGGACAGGATTGGGGCTACGTAGGAGAGACGCGGACAAGTTGCGGTAAAAACTCCGTGTCACGAAGAGGAACAGTGCGTCCAGATTTCACACGGCCCATCCGTGCGGCAAGTTCAGTCGAACTTCCGCGTCAGCCGGGCGTGATGATACGCGCGGCGTTGGACCGGGGTCATGCGCTCGAAGTCCGGCGCATCGTTCGCCAGCTTCGGCCAAGTCGCCGCTTCGGCGTGCCCGGAGTTTGGCGTTGGCGACTTGGGATCGACGCTCGCGGGCGACGACTTCGCGGAAGCCAACGGGCTATTCCGCACCTCCACCGTCGCCCGGCGCGTGGCGCTGCCGTCGTAGCTCATCGCTTGGTCGGTGAGTTTCAAATCGTCTTCCAGCGAACGATGCGGCTTGATTCGCTTACCCTGGAGCACGCCGTGGTAGGCACGGACGGCTTCCTCAGGGTTCAGTTTCCCGTCGGTGATGAGCCGGAGCATCTCGATGAACGCGAGCTGGTGCTCGGCGTTGTTGATCTTGCGGCCGAATAGGGCGACCCGCGCGCCGTGTTTCTGCGCGTCGTGAATCAGCCGGAACGCGTCGTAGGTCGTGCCCGCGCTGCCGCCGAGGATGCCGACGACGAGGTTCGGGTCGTACTGCGCCAGTTCCTCCATCGCCTTCGGCCCGTGATAGACGATCTTCAAGAACACCGGCCGGCCGGACTCCGGCACGCCGGCGAGTGTGCGAAGAATGTTGTCGTTGATGAACTCACCCAGCTTCTCCGCCGCCACGCCACTGTCCACGTTCGGATCGAAGACCTCGAGGAAGTGCCGGAACTTCTTCCGCTCGGCTTCTTCCCGAAAGGCTTTGTACCAAAGCAGTGCCTCGCGATCCTGCTCCAGGTCGTTAACAAACGTGACGGAATACAGGCCAAGATTCGCGCCGGGGAACTCATCGTTCGTCCGGTCGCACTCGACTTCGCCGCACTGGATATGATCAATCGTCGCGCTACGGAATGGTTGCGAGGCTTCGCGGGTGTAGCAGCCGTGACGCACGGCCCAAACGTCGGTCGTGTCGTTGGCTCGCGCCGCCGGCGTGACGTGCGAGTTCTTAAACAGCCCTTCCTTGATCGTGAGTTGCTCGTTTACGTATGCGGACATCAGCATGATGTCCACGAGGCCCTGGTGCGTGACTTCGCGGATGATGTCGAGAAACTCCGGCAGGTTGCGGTAGCCGAACTCGTCGCGCGTCCAAACCTCCGGCGAGAATCGCGCCGGCCTTGCCCCGCGCTGGGCCAGGTAACTACGCGGGCCGGTCGCTCGCACACCGAACGCCATGTCCGCATCCTTCGCATCGGCGATGATGAACGCCCGCGAAGAACGGTTGGCTTTGATCTCGGCAAGTTTCTGTTCGAGCGATTTCACTATTCGGATTCCCTTGCTTGTTGCAGCACCCGCTTCCGGAGTTCGTCGCTGATCCTGAAGGTTGTCTTGCTTGCCAGCCGGTCAAGTTCGCCGCGCACGCTCGCAACCAATCCCCGCGACTTGGCTTCAACAAGCAGCCCGAGAGTGCCGACGACGCGCACCCCAAGCTTGACTGCTTCTTGTCGCCCTTCCGCTTCATCAATGATCAGCAATGCGCCCAATTCTCTGGCCAAGGCAATCGCCTCGCGCTCGCCAGGATCGAGTTGTCTGAGTTCAGCGACTGCGGATGCCGGCGCCAACACCTTGATCCAGCCCCGCGTCACCGCGGCCTTGGTTTCAGCCGCTTCAGGATATGCCGCCCCTTGATTGATCAGTTCGTTCCAAACCGCCGGAGGAATCAGCACCTCACCGTAAAGTTCCCGGAGCCAATCGAAATGCCCGAGCCGGGTCAGATAGACCAACGGGGAAGTGTCAGAGACAACTGCGGGCATAGGCTAGGTCTTGCTCCAACATTTCCTGGGTGTACGGGAAGGGCACGTTACGCGCCATCAGCACATCCATGAACTGCCAACGATTCAAACCCGCGAACTCGGCAGCCCGACGCGTGGACCACTTGCCCTCGCGATACATCTCGATGGCCAGTTCCAGCTTCGCGTTCTGCGCCACTTCTTCGGGCGTTGAACCGAAACTACGCGTGAACGCCTCGGGAATCTCAATTGTCACCGTGCTCATGGTCGCACTGTAGCACCTTCCAGCTTCAGATCGAAAGGCGCGTTTTCACTTCATCCGCGCCAGAATCTGATCCGTGATGGCCTGCACCGCCTTTTCGGCCTCTTCATCCAAACCTGCCTCTGTCTCGGTTTTCGCCGGCACCTGGCAACTCACGCCCGGACGCCACTCGTCGTTGTCGCACAGCTCACATTCCTTAAGGCCGTAGCGGGGATCGACATAGCCGAGACTCTGCTTGATCTTGAGCAAATCCTGGAGCTGTCCCGGCGTGAACGTGTTCGGCGTCTTGCCAAGTTGCGCAGCGACCAGCAACGTGCGGCAATACGCTTCGATGATCTCCATCCGCCAGTAAGCTTCCTCGATGTTGTTGTGCGACCACGTCACCACGCCGTGGTTGGCCATGAGAATGGTGTTGTGCTTGTCCACCAGATCGGCGACGAGTTGGCCCATCTCGGGCGTGCCGGGCGTGCGATACGGCGCGATCGCCACGCTGGCGAAGACCTCGTATTCCGGGATCATGCACGTCGGCGGCACAATGCCCGCCACGGCGAACCCGGTCGCGTACGGCGGATGGCAATGGCATGAGGCCATCACCTTCGGCTGCCGCTTCATCATCTGCAGATGCATCAGAATTTCGCTCGTGCGCTTCTTCACACCGCAAAGCTGGCTGCCCTCGAAATCCACCAGGCACATGTCCTCTGGTTTGAGCGAACCCTTGCTCACCAGCGTAGGCGTGCAGAGCGCCAAGTCTTCGCCGACGCGGATGGCCATGTTGCCGCCGTTGCCGTCCACGTAGGCGCGTTGCCAAAGCCGCTTGCCCATCTCGCAAATCTGCTCCTTCAACGAATGGCAATACGGCGAATTGAAAAAGGCTTCCAGCTCCGCCTTCGAGGACTTCGACGTGAGAGGCTTCGCCGGCGGAAGCGGCTTTTCCGGGGCAGCCGCAGCGGGCTTCACACCTGTCGCCGCCGACTTCACGCCGCCGCCCGATTCCAAGTCGCGCAAGTAGTCACGCGCCGACGGCGTGAGAATGGCGTCCGCCGGCAGGTTGCGAACATCCTGCTCCTGGCGAACCATGGCTTCCAAATCGCGAAGACTGATAACCTGTTTCATGACTCTGTTCCCAAATTCATTCAGCCCTGCCACGGGCTGTAAAACATCTCGTCCACCAGCGCGGCGCTGATGGCGTCAATCGGCGTCGGCTTCTCAAACGGCTGGGCCGCTTCCGCGCCTTCCTCGTATCCGATGACCTGCCCTACCCCACCGCCAAGCGCGTCATAAACCACCGGGCTGGCATCTTTGCCCAAGCTGAGCGGCGCATATAGGCCGCGCGCGTATTGCTCGCGACCAAACGGGCTGACAAGGAGAAAACGCCCACCTTCCAACGCGGGCACCGTTTTGCTCAACGTCACGCGACCGATGACCGTGCCGAGCTTCATACGCGCACTCCCGGTTCATGCTCATCCACCACGCCCACCACGAGCCAGCGGACTGGGCTCTTGTTCTCGCCGACGGCTTTGCGCGCCGCCGCCCCGTCTGACGAAATCACCACCTGCTGATGCATGCCGGCGCCGTGCGAGTCAATCGCCACTATCGGCGAGCCTTCAGTCTGCCCGTTCGTCCCGATCGGCTGGCAAATCACCAGCCGCCAGCCCTCGAAGCTCGGATGCTTGCGGGTGGCGACGACGTTGCCTTCAACGCGGGCGAGGAGCATGGCTCAGAAAATCCTCAGCTTGTCCACCATCACGCACCGGCGAACACGCGTGAACGTGCGCGGATTGCAGATACCCTCGCCCGTCGTCGTGGCGATGGAAAAGTTGGAGTAGCCTTCGCCGCCGCTGCCCAAGCCCGCAAGGCAAGAACCGTTCTTGATGAACAGTGTTGTTTCGAGCGCCTTGCCCATCGCCGTCATGTTCGCCACGTCGTGTGAATGGATGATCGCCGAGTGTTTGTAGCCATGCTCAGCTTTCTTCGCCGCGGCGATGCCTTCCTCGACGGTCTTCACGCGGACCACCGGCACGAAAGGCATCATCTGCTCTTCCTCGACGAACAAATGATCGGCATGCGTTTCGGCGAACAAGAGCTGTGTGCCCGCCGGAATCGTCGCGCCAGCGATCTTCGCCAGCACTTCGGGATCTCTGCCAATCAAGTCGCGATTCACGACCGGATGCGGACAGCCGGCGCCTTGTCCGGGCGGAAAAACGAACGCCGCCTTTGCCAGTCGCTCCACCTGCGCGTCGTTCAGGCGATACGCGCCCGCTCTTTCCAGCGCCGCCATGAACTTGTCGAAGAACGGTTCGAGCACGAATACTTCCTTTTCACCGATGCAGAGCAAATTGTTGTCGTAGGCTGCGCCAAAGACGACGCACTTCGCAGCGTTCGTCAGGCAGCTCGTGCCGTCCACCAAAACCGGCGGGTTGCCCGGCCCGGCGCACACGGCGCGCTTGCCGCTGGCCATAGCCGCTTTCACCACACCCGGCCCGCCCGTCACACAGAGCAGTCGAACGTTCTCGTTCTTGGCGATGGCGCTGAAGGATTCCAACGTCGGCGGGTCCACGATGCACGCGAGGTTCTCGATGCCGAGCTCCCGGTGGATTGTCTGGTTGAAAAACCGCGCCGCCGTCACCGCGCACTTGTAGGCGCCCGGATGCGCGTTGAACACCGCCGCGTTACCCGCCGCTGCCATGCTGATGATGTTGCACGCCATCGTCGGGATCGAGTGCGTGCTGGGCGTGACTGCACCGATGACCCCGAACGGCGCAAACTCCTCCAGCGTGATGCCGTGATCGCCGCTCAGGCCGTAGGGATTCAAAAACTCTACGCCCGGGATGCCGCGCTGGCCTTTCAGTTTCTCGATCTTGTGGTCGAGCCGGCCGATCTTGGTCTCGTCGAGTTCCAGCCGTCCCCATTCCTCCGCCTTCGTCCAGCAAATCTCTTTGACCAGCTCAATGACTTTCTTGCGGCCCGCCACACCGGCTTCGGATAACTGCTGGTAAGCTTCGTGCGCCGCGGCACACGCTTCGTTGGCATCCTGAAAAACGCCAAACTTGCCGCGGCTGACCTTCGCCGCCGGCTTCGCGCCGATCGGGCAGCCGCAAGCTGGATTCACGACAGGCGAAACAACTGGCGTGGCAGGTGTGGCGGCGGCGGGTGTCTGTGTGCCGCCCAAGCGGCCCAAGACTTCAGCGACTACATCACGAATCAAAGTTTCGTTCACTGCACTCACGTTGTTTTCGCCTTCTTTCGTTTGGTTTTCTTCCTTCTCGTTGTCGTTGCAGACCTCCGCTTAGATAGTACTTCCTTCAACAACGATTCAACCTTGGCAGCCGGTAATTCTTCGCCGGTCGCAACACGAAGAACCGTTTCCTCAAAATATTCATCACCCTTTTCTATGCCGCGGACGATGAGCTCAACCGGCTCGTGATGTCTGTCACCCCTCTTAATTCCATCCGACCGTGCCTTGATAATTGCGGCAACAAGATTGATAACAGCAGCACTTAACGTCACGCCGGCAGCTGCATACTGAACCCACGTCAGAATCTCAGGACCACTCTCATGCTCTTCAAGCCGAAATACTTCTGAGTCCCTGTGCGACCAGAGCGCATCAATATCGCGATATGCCGATGGACAACAAGAGCGATGGAAACACCCTGCCGTCGCGCGAATCTTGATCGAAACGGCAAGCCCTGCGGATTGAGAACCCCGCGCAAAGCTCGCCATCCGGTCACGAAATTGAGCCTGCCAGTAAGTGTCCATTCGTGTTCTCAGGCTTTGGCGCTGAAAACCTGTTTCCCCAGCACGTCCACCGTGTCCACAATCCCGATGATAACGGCGTCCACGGGCGCGTCCTTCATGCCGGGGGCGAGACGGGCCGAGCTGCCTTGTGTAAAGAGCACCATCTCGCCGACGCCCGCACCCACGCTGTCCACCGCCACGATGGTGTTCGCGCCGGGGCGAAACTTCGTGGGGTCTTTGTCGTCCACGAGCTGGGGGCGCAGCAACAGCATCTTGCGCCCGCTCATGGACGGGTCTTTCTTGGTCGCGACAACCGCGCCTTCGACTTTGGCCAAAAACATTGGAGTCAGTAGTTCGTAGCCAGTGGTCAGTAGCAGAAGTAGTCGTGGGCGTAGTGTCTGACACGAACTACTGACTACTGACTACTGACGAGTTACTTCTTCTTCGGCAGCACCGCTTCCACGTCCGCATGCGGACGGGCGATGACATGCACGCTGACCACTTCGCCTTTGATGGCTTTGATGGCCTGCGCGCCGGCATCCGTGGCGGCTTTCACTGCGGCGACGTCGCCCACGACGCATGCCGTGACGAGCGCATTGCCGACTTGCATCATCGGGCCGGCGAGCTCGACGTTCGCCGCCTTGAGCATCGCGTCTGTGCCCTCGACGAGGGCTACGAGGCCGCGCGTTTCAATCATGCCAATTGCTTGTTGTGCCATAGATTTCTTTTCAGTTGCGTGTTGTGAAATTGTCAGTTCTTCCGGTTTTCCAAAAATCGTTTTACCTCGCGCGCTACGACCAACTCCTCGTTCGTGGGGATGACCATGACCTTCACGCGCGAATCCACGGCGCTGATGATCGCTTCCTGCGCTTTCGTCGCGGCATTCTTCGCCGGATCGAGCACGATGCCAAGCTGGTCGAGGTTTGCACAGATCGCGGCGCGCAGCTCCACTTGGTTCTCGCCGATGCCCGCGGTGAACACCAGCGCGTCACAGCAGTTGAGTTCGAGAAAGTAACTGCCGATCCATTGACGGGCGCTGGCCACGAAGGTATTGAGAGCGAGCTTCGCCTTCCCGTTCCCCTGCCCCGCCGCCGTGCAAATATCACGAATGTCGTTGCTCACCCCACTCAGGCCCTTGAGCCCTGCGTCTTTGCATAGCTGGCGCTCCACTTCGTCGAGGCTCAGGCCCAGCGTGCGCATTACGAACGGCACTGCGAAGCTGTCGAGGTCTCCGACGCGGTTGTTGTGCGGCAGGCCGGATTGCGGACTCATGCCGAGGCTGTTGCCGATGGCGACACCGTTGCGAATACCGGTGATGCTCGAACTGCCGCCGAGGTGGCAAGAAATCACGCGCAGCGCTGGCTCGCGAACGGGTGACTTGCCGCCGTCCACGTACAGCCTGCGGGCGCGGGCAGCGACATCTTCGCGGCCCAGTAACTCGGCGGAACGTTCGGCGATGAACTTGTGGCTCGCACCGTGAAAACCCCAACGGCGCACACCGGCTTGATACCAGGCGTCCGGCACGGCATAGCGCATTGCAGCCTCGGGCGCCCACTGGTAGAAGGCGGTTTCAAACAGCCCGACCAGCGGCGTCTGCGGCATCCGCTGAGCGAAGAGACGAATGCCGCTGATGTAGGGTGGGTTGTGCGCCGGCGCGATGGCGTTGAAGGCTTCCATCGCCTTCACCACCGATTCGTCAAGCTGCACGCAACCCGTCACGCCCTTGGCCAGCACGGTTTTGAAACCCACCGCTGCGAGGTCGCTGTCACCGGTGATGTGGCCACCGTCGCGGAGCTGGCCGAGGCAATCTTCGATCGCCTTCGGGTAATCCGCCACCCGTTCGAAGCCACCCTTGTGAAGCATGCGCTCGCCGCCGTTCGAGCAATCGAACAGCCGCCACTTGAGCGACGTGCTCCCGAGATTGGCGACGAGAATTTTCATGGCGAGGAGCCAGGAGTTAGAAGCTACGAGCTAGAATCTCTGGGCCGCGCGGCGCACTGGAATTCTAACTTCTATCTTCTTGCTCCTACCTTCCGTGTCATTGCAGCCACTTGCCCAGCCCGGCCAAACCCTCGTGCGGGCGCGGGATGACTTGAACGCTGATGACCTGGCCCACTTGGGCGGCAGCCGCAGCGCCAGCGTCGGTTGCGGCTTTCACCGCCGCCACATCCCCGCGGAAGAACGCGGTCACGTAACCGCTGCCGACCTTTTCCCAGCCGGTCATGGTGACGTTCGCCGACTTGAGCGCGGCGTCGCTGGCTTCCATGAGGGCGCAGAGGCCCTTGCACTCGATCATTCCAACAGCTTGCTGTGACATAATCAGTAAATCGTTGAGGTTTGAGGTTGTGAGGCGATTACTTGCCGGTCTTGGCGATTTCGCCGACGAAGGCTTTCACGAGGTCGTCGTGCGGACGCGCGATGATGTGGGCGCTGACCAGTTCGCCGACCTTGCCCGCCGCCTTCGAGCCGGCGTCCACGGCGGCCTTGATACTGCCCACGTCGCCCTGGGCCAGCACGGTGATCAGCCCGCCGCCGATGGGAATGGTTTTCACGAGGGTCACGTTGGCCGCCTTGACCATCGCGTCGCTGGCTTCGACGCTGCCGACGTAGCCTTTGGTTTCAATCATGCCGAGTGCTTCGCTCATAGTTTGTCTGTTTGTTGATGGTTAAAAGTCGTCGAGGAAAGAAAGGGAAACATCGAACATTCAACATCCAACTCCCAACCCCCAAGGAGCGCCGCACTACACGCGATGTGGGCGACTCGTTGTTGAGCGTTGAATGTTGAGCGTTGGATGTTCATTTCACCAATTCGCAGAACGTATCCGGCTGGAGGTTGCAGGCGTTGCCTTCGTCGGTGTCAATGTGGACCTCCAGCTTGAAGCTCTTGTCCACTCGGCACAGCATGCGATCCAGCACGATGCCGCAATCGCCGCCGATCCGCAGCTTCATGTTGTCGCCGGGTTTGACGCCGTAGAACTCGGCATCGGTCGGATGCATGTGAACGTGTCGCAACGCGCGGATCACGCCTTCCTTCATCTCGAAGAAACCCGCTGGGCCCATCAACATGCAGCCGGGCGTGTCCTTGATGTTGCCCGAGGCGCGCAACGGAATCTCGAAACCCAGCGCAATAGCATCGGTGTAGGCGAGCTCGACCTGGTTCAGATTCCGGCAAGGGCCGAGAATGCGGAGATTTGAAATCACGCGGCTGCGCGGACCGATCAGCGTTACGGTTTCCTTCGCTGCAAACTGCCCGTCTTGATAAAGCCACTTGTGAACAGTGAGCTGTGAACCCTTGCCGAACAAAGCCTCCACGGCCTCTGGAGTCAGATGGCAATGGCGCGCGCTGATGTTTACAACGAGCGGATTCGGCGCGGTCGCGACGCGCGGGAGCGGCTTGCCGAGCCGTGCATAGACGGCTTGGCGAACCATGTGTTCAACCACGGCTCTGTGCGGTGCTGGTGCGGCTACAGCCATAACGCGCTAGATTCTGACTGTTTCGGCACACAAGTCAACATTTATCTTGCAATATCTACCAATATCTATCAAAGTCGCGCCTGAATGACGGCAGAAGAGCGCAAACATCGCATCGAAGCCTACCTGCAGAAGGTGGAGTTTGCGTCGCTCGAAGAGCTTGCCCAACACGTGGAAGCGTCGGTTTCGACCGTTCGACGCGATCTCTCACTGCTCGAAGTCGGTGGCGGACTGAAGCGCACGCACGGCGGCGCAAGAATCATTGCGCCAAAGACCGACGAGTTCACCTTCTCCGCGCGCGACACGCATCAATTATCCGAGAAGGAAGCCATCGGCAAGGCGTGCGCGGAACTGATCGGCCCGAACCAGAGCGTGATCATTGACGCCGGGACGACGGTCTATCATGTCGCCAAGTTCCTCGAGGCAAAAGCCCCGCAGATCGTGACGAACTCGCTACCGGTGGCGAACCTGTTCGCTTCGGCCAATCGCGTAGAGGTGGTGCTCACCGGCGGGGTGATTTATCCGCGGCTCGGCGTGCTGGTCGGCCCGCTGGCAGTAGAAGCTTTTTCCAAAATCAACGCCGACGTGGCCGTGATGAGCGCCGGCGGCATCACGCTCGACGGATTAACCAACTCGCACGGGCTGTTGATTGACATTCAGCTGGCCATGATGCGCGGCGCGGCCAAGGTCATCATGTGCCTGGATCACACGAAATTCGGCCGCCGCTCAGTCACGCCGCTATGTGATCTCGAACCGATTGACACCATCGTAACGGACAACAATGCGCCGGCGGACCTGGTTCAGGAGTTGCGGAACAAGGGAATCGCAGTGGTGCTGGCCACTGCCAGTTCGGGGTAGCGGCAGCGACACCACCCTCTCCGAATCCGACCGCCAAAAACGAGCAGGGCAAGTCGTGGTCCAAGTCAGGCCGGCGGTGTGTTCGGCGACGCGGAGGGACCAGCAGCCGCCGGCTGATGGCGGGCTTGTCGTTTTAGCGCGGAACGTTTACCTCCACGAGCGACCACAGGCATGACACCCCTGAGCGCACCGCGCAGCACTTCTGGCACATCGCGGCGACCGGGGCGCTGATAATCCCGACAAAGGGCGAGGGCAACGTCGCTCGCTGGAAGCCTGCGCTCGACAGTCAGATACTCGAACAGCCATTCCACCAAACGGCCCAGCGCGATAGCATCCGTGCGTCCCGCGCGATCGTGCAACCATTCGCTCCAGCGTAGGAACGCTTGGAAGGGTGATTGCCCGCCACTCCAAAGCAACGGCGTCGCTTCCACGAAGTTCCCACTGTTGGCCACCAAGTCCCAGTGCCGCGCGAACCGCCGCAGCCGCTGCATCGTGGCGAAGTCCAGAAGCTTGTTCTCGACGATTTCGTAAGGCGGCTGCGGGTTGTAAATCATGCCCCACTCGGCGTCGTGGCGTGTGATCGGCACGCCACGCAGGCGCTTGAGGATGCCGAATTGGATTTCCTGCGGCCCCAGCGCGACCAACCGGTCGAACCCTGCGGCAAAGCTCTCCAACGACTCACCAGGCAGTCCGGCAATCAGATCGGCGTGGATGTGAACACCCGTTTCGGTGCGCAGCCAGCGGAAGTTCTCCTCCAGTCTCGCGAAGTCCTGACGGCGCGAAATCCGCGCGGCGACTTCCTCGTTGAACGTCTGAACGCCGATCTCGAATTGGAGCGAGCTCGCGGGGAACTGCTTGATGACCTCCCGCAAAGTCTCCGGCAACCGGTCGGGAACCATCTCGAAATGGTAGAACTGGCCGTCGCGATGCCGGGCCAGAACGAACTCCAGGATTGCGCGGGCCGTCGAGAGGTGAAGGTTGAACGTCCGATCCACGAACTTGAACTGCCGCGCCCCGCGATCCAACAAGCGCTGCATCGCATCGAGAAACGCGGGCAGAGGAAACTGCCGGACCGCCCCATCGAGTGACGACAGACAGAACTCACAGTCGAACGGGCAGCCCCGTGACGCCTCCACATAGATCACGCGATGAGCCAAGTCTACGTCGGTGTAAAGCTCGTAGGGCATCGTCACGCGCGCGAGGTCGGGCAACTCGGCGGAGATAATCTTGTTCGCCGGGCGTTCACCAGCGAGCAAGTGCTGGCACAGCCCGGCAAAGGCCAGGTCGCCTTCACCAGCGATGACGTAGTCTGCCAATTGCGCGACAGGCTGGCTTTCCGTCTCGAAACTCACTTCCGGTCCGCCGAGCACGATGGTCACGTCTGGGCGAAGCCGCTTGAGCAACGCCACGATCTCCGTCGTTGGCGCGACGTTCCAGATGTAAACGCCCAGACCAATGATCCGCGGGTTTTGCGCCAGTAGCGTCTCCACAACATCCACCGGGCGGCGTGTCAGATCGAACTCCAACAGGCGTGTGCGCGATTGCAGCGGGCCGAGGTTGGCCAGCAGGTAGCGCAGGCCAAAGGAGGCGT
Source organism: uncultured Verrucomicrobiota bacterium (assembly GCA_964634255.1). Lineage (GTDB taxonomy): Bacteria > Verrucomicrobiota > Verrucomicrobiia > Limisphaerales > MWDV01 > MWDV01. Next base: position 17,594 of record CAZWJC010000007.1, read on the forward strand.
GGATGTATTTGGCGTTCAGTGTGGCCAGCGCGATGTCAGCCATGCGGTCAAGCTAGTGGATGGGCCAGCGACTGGCGATTTCCGAATTGCACACTTCCTCCCCTGCCCTACTCTTCCGCCACGCATGAATTCACTGCTGAAGCCCATGGCCATCGCGGCGCTGATGGCGTTCGCCTCCGTTCCTCTTCCGACAGCGAACGCCGCTCCCGCCGACCAGGCGAAGACTTTCCTCGACGCCTACAATCACATCTACCAGCAACTCTACACCGTCTCGCAGGAGGCCCAGTGGAAGGCGCTCACGGACGTGAAAGACGAGCACACCGGTCTGCGTATCGGAGCAGACCAAGCGATGGCCGCCTTCGTCGGCAGCCCGTGGGTCATTGAGCAGACCCGCGCCCTGCTCCAACACACCAACCAGCTCGACGATCTGACCGCGCGCCAGCTCCACGCCATCTTTCTGAATGCCGCGCAGTCGCCGGGTACGATCCCGGACGTGGTCAGTGCCCGCGTCGCCGCCGAGGCGCGGCAAGCCGCGACCCTCGACGGCTTCGAGTTCAAATGGACGCCGCCGGGCTCGACACAGGCGAAGGCCGTTACCGCCAACCAAATTGACGATGTCCTGGCAACCTCCACAAACCTGGCCGAACGCCTGGCCATGTGGCAGGCGTCCAAGGAATCCGGCGTGGCGCTAAAACCGGGTTTGCTGCACCTCCGAGACTTGCGCAACCGCGTGGCGCGCGAGATGAGTTTCAGTTCGTTCTCCGCACTGCAGGCCGCGAACTTCGGCATGAGCGTAGACGAGATGAAGGCCCTGACTGACCGGCTCGTGCAGGAGACACGCCCGCTTTACCTCCAGCTCCATTGCTGGACGCGGCACGAGCTGGCCAAGCGCTTCGGCCAACCCGTGCCCAAGCTCATCCCGGCGCACTGGCTGCCGAATCGCTGGGGGCAGGCGTGGCCAGGCTTGGTCGAAAGCGTGGACCTCGATCCGCTCTTCAAGGGCAAGACGCCCGAATGGATCGTCCGCCAGGCCGTAAGCTACGGCGAATCGCTCGGCCTGCCCAAAGTGCCCGAGAGCTTTTGGACCAAGTCGGATCTCTACGAACTGCCTGCCGACGCCAAGCGCAAGAAGAACACGCACGCCTCCGCCTGGGACATCAACCTCGAGAATGACACGCGTTCCCTGATGAACGTCAAGGCGGACTTCGACTGGTTCATGACGGCGCATCACGAAATGGGGCACGTCTTTTATAACCTTGCCTACGACGGCGCGGCCGTGCCGGTGGTATTGCGCGAAGGCGCGAGTCCCGCCATGCACGAGGCGATGGCTGAGACGCTCGCCACGCCGACGGCTCAATTGCCTTACCTCCGGCAACTGGGCTTGGTCTCGGCGGACATGAAGTTCGACGAGACGCTGTGGCTGCTCAACTCCGCACTGGATCAAATCGTGTTCATCCCGTGGTCGGCGGGAGTGATGGCCGCGTGGGAACGCGACTTCTATGAAGGCAACCTGCCAGCGGACCAGCTCAATCAACGCTGGTGGGAGCACGTGGCGAAGTATCAAGGCATCGCCCCGCCACAAGCGCGCGGCGAAGCGTTCTGCGACCCGGCAACCAAGACGCACATCAACGACGATCCGGGTGATTACTACAAATACGCCGTGGCCTTCGCGATCAAGTACCAGCTTCACGCCCACATCGCCAAGAAGCTCGGGCAAGACCCGCGCAACTGTAGTTTCCAAGGCAACAAGGAAGTCGGCGCATTTCTGCTCAAGATCATGAAGGCTGGCGCCACGCGCGACTGGCGCGCGTTAATCCGCGAAGCCACTGGCGAGGACCTCAGTGGCAAGGCGATGCTCGAATACTACGCGCCCGTGCTCAAGTGGCTGGAGGAACAAAACCGTGGACGCGAAGTCGGGTGGTGAACCCAGCGGCCCGTGCGGAAGCGCCTGAAGGCACGAAGGACGCCCCTCAAGGCGTCCTTCCCCAAATGATCTCGGTGTGCGGGCGACTACTTCAGCTTCGCCAACGCCGCCTTCACCGCCTCGAAGTTCGGCAGGTCTTTCGGGGTCGGCGTCTGTTCGCTGTATTGAACAATGCCCGCCTTGTCCACGACAAACGCCGCGCGGGCGCTGGTGGAGCCGAATCCCAGCAGGTCGTCGAGCAATACGCCGTAAGCCTTGGCCGTCGTCTTGTTCAGGTCGCTGGCCAGCGTGATGCCGATCTTCTCCTTCTGCGCCCAAGCCTCCTGCGCGAACGGGCTGTCCACGCTGATGCCGATGACGTCAGCGTTCAGGCCGGAATAGGCCGAAAGTCCGGCGGTGATGTCGCACATCTCCTTCGTGCAAACCCCTGTGAACGCGAGGGGGAAAAACAGGATGACCGTGTTCTTCTTCCCAAGGTTGTTACTGAGCTTGATGTCCGCCACGCCCGTCGCGTTCTTGGACTTGAGCGAGAAATCCGGCGCCTTCGTTCCGACTGCAATTGCCATAATCGTTTTCGTGTGTTTGATGGTTAATGGGTCAAATCTACCGCCCTGAAGGTTGTTCAGGTCGGTTGGCGTGTCAACCTGGGCCGTCATTGGCAACCCGTATCGAAACCCGCGGCTCAATTCTCCGCCGAATGCAAGCCGCCGGTGCCGGCGCGGAAGGCGACAACCATGCGCTCTAGCTATCCGGAAGATGCGATGGAGCCAAGCGTCGGCAACAGCGTGGGCACGATCCTAGCGCAAACGACGATGGGATACGCGCCACGCAGAGTCTGACAGGTCATGCTGTTGACGCTCCGCCATACGCGCTGACCTCTTTCAGCAGGTCGCGTCGCCCCTCCATGAACTCTCCGACCACGCGATTGGCGAGGCGGAGTTTCTCCGCGATAGAACCTGTCGGGCAGGCATGGAGCAGCATCATGCAGACGCTGAGCAGGTCACCAGTGCCCGCGGTGTGAACGATCCGCCGCACGGGCACGCATGGTTCCACAGTGAGTTGGCCGTCAGTAAAGAAGCCAGCCCCTTTGTCGCCTTTATGGACCACCACGGCTTCCGCTCCCCACTCCGTCAACCGGCCCAGTGCGGTCGTCAAATCGGGCGCGTCGGCAAAGAGACTGAGTTCACGGACGTTGCCATGCACCAATGTCACCAGTGGGAGGAGTCGCCGCACCGCTTCCTTCCGCGCCGCAACGCGAGCCGCGTCCGCCACACCCCAGAGCGGATCCCAGTTCAGGTCCAGCGACGTGGCCAGTCCGCGGTCGCGTGCGGCTTGCAGGAGCGCGGCGTTGCCACCGTGCAGCATCCGCTCTGAAAACCAGATGTCGGCGCGCAGCAAATGGTCCGTTCCGTCCAACATCGAGAGATCGAGGTCGCCAAAGTCGAGAGCGCAGTTGTTCGGTTGGGCGCTGATGAAATGTCGGCAACCGTTCGTGTAACTCAAAACGATCGAGCTACCGGTCCGGACCAGCGGATCACGGCGGACGTAGGAGCGCACACCGCGTCGCTGCATTTCCTGTTCGAGCCGTGCGCCAAGGGCGTCCGTGCCAACCTTGCCGGCGAATCGCGCCTCGGCACCAAGGCCTGCCGCAAAAAGCGCGCTGTTGGCACCGCCACCCCCGATGGTTTCAACAAGGTAATCCGCCGGCGTTTCGCCGTCGTGGCAGAGGTGATCCCCGGGCGCAAGCGGGGAGGTCTTCACGTCACGGCAAATGCTGCCGACGATGCAAAGTCTGCTCCCGCGAAAGGCCGTGTCATCCAGCATGGCTCAACATCTCCTCTGCTTGGGCCAGTGTGGGAATCGATGTGCGACCGCCGCGCGCTGTCACCGAGACGGCGGCGGCCGCGGAGGCGAGACGCAAGGTTTCCCGCCACGGCCTGCCCCGAAGCATCCCGTAAGTGAATGCACCATGAAAAACATCTCCGGCTGCGGTGGTGTCGCAAACCCTGACGGAAAAGGCGGGCAGGCTGTCCCGGCACTGGTCGGTGCCATGCAGCAAGCCATGCTCGCCGCGGGTGATTACGACCGGATGACCGTTGATCCGATGCAACGCAGCCACGGCAGCCGCCTGGTTCGCGACGCTGTCCAGTTCCACCACGCCGCTCAATTCGCGAGCGAATCGTTCCGAGGCGACGAGACAATCAACCCGCTTGGCTAGCTCCCGCGTCCCCTCTCGCAACGAGCCCGCGTCGAGAATGGTCTTCGCCTCCGGGAACAAAGTCATGGCCTCCAGCGAAGCCTCCAATTCGTGGCCATCGAAAAGCAACACCCGCGGTGCTTGCGCCCACTCGGGCCTGGGCACAAGTCGGAACGGCGGGCCTGGGCAAGGCACCTTGCGATTGATGATCGTGCGACTGCCGTTCTGCTCGTTCACCAGGATGACAGACACTGGTGTGGCGTCACCGGGATTGCGCCGCAGCCAAGTCATGTCGGTGCCGGCATCGGCAAACTCGCGCGCGATCCTCTCCCCGTAAGCGTCCAAGCCAACAACCCCGGCAAATCCGGTCGCGACGCCCCACCGTGAAAGCAGAATCGCAGCGTTGGCCGCCGGCCCGCCGCCACTCTCAATCATCGTGTTGATTTCGCGCTTGCTGTTTTCGACCGGGTAACCGGCGACAAAAACGCTGATATCCCAAGCGGCATGGCCGATACAGAGTACGTCCATCACTTGGTTTCTCCACGCGCCAGTTCCCGTTTTAACTCGTCCATCAGCAGATGCTCAATCACCAGATGGATCGCCTCCGTCTGCGGAGTCGAGTCCACCGGCACTCTGATCGAGCAATCCGCTTCCTGGTGCAGAAGCCCGCCGTCGAAGCCCACCAACGCGATGGTCTGCGCCCCCAGCTCTCGTGCATAGCGTCCAGCTCGGACGAGGTCGGCAGAGAAACCCGTGCCGCCGTGAACGGAGATGAGCAGGAGCAGGTCGCCGGGCTTGAGCAACCCGCGCATCTGGTTGACGAACACGTCTTCACGCGCGGCGTCGTTCGCCCAAGCGGTGTAGAGCGACACATTGTCAGTGAGGCAACGGGTGTCGAAAGGCCGCGCGCCAACCGGGATGACGAACTTCGCCAAGTCGCAGGCAAAATGCTGAGCGGTGGAGGCTGAACCGCCGTTGCCGGCAGTGAAGACACGGCCTCCGGTGCGGTAGCACTCCAGCAGGAGGTCGCGGGCGTGCGCGAGGGCTGTCTGATCCAGTTGCTGGATCAGCCGGACGGTTTCTTGCAGGAAGTCAGCAATCATGAGAACGATCCTGCGGGGCAGACTAGGGAAATTGCCGTGGACCGTCCACGGAAATGCTGAAGCGCTTGGGGCGGATGCCGCTGAGCACGCAAGCCAACAACCGTGACCGCATGGCAGCGCTGCAGTCCAAACGGGATCGGCTGCGTCAGTGAATTACCAAAACCACACCGACGGCAATGGCGGACGGTTTACGAGGACACCCAGCGGCAAGGCTTTGACGACGCAATTTGTCGTCAATTCTCCGCCGCGTGCAATCCGCCCGTCCCAGCGCGGAAGGCAACGGCCATGCGCTCAGGATTCACCACGACGCGACAGGTTCCAGCGTCTGCAACGGATCCGGCACGATCCCGGCGCAAACGACGATTTGATATGCGGTGCTCATAGAGCTTACGGTGAACGGAGTCGATAGAAACGGCCGGGATAGTTCGTCCACTGGGGATCGCCGAAATAGGCGGTACCGGTCGTGAGCGTATTCGTTTGCACCGGCTGCCAATCGGGATCGGACAGATTCGCGCAGGCTTCCACCACCACCGTCTGCCCTTTGGCCCAGGCGATGTTGAAACCGAATTGATTTGTCTTCACGCCGATGCTGCTATCGCTGGTTTGCGCCTGAGGCCGCCACAATGCGGTGGGAAGTCGGGTTGATTGGGAAAAGGCTGCCCAACCCGTCGTGCCGGGCAAGTAATAGGCCGTCGTATTTCGTGGAATCAGAACTCCATAATGGCCGTTGCCCCGGCTAGGGGCGTTACCCTGGAAATAGACCCCGAGCAAGCTGGGACAGTTAAGTGTCCCTAGAGTGGTGACGCTTTTGGGAATGGTGATGGTGGTCAAGCTGGTGGCCTCAAACGCCACGTCCTCAATGCTAATGACGCTGTCGGGAATGGTGATATTAGCAAGGCGGTAACAACCATTGAACGCCCCAACTCCAATACGCGTAACGCCGTTAGGGAGGGCCACGTTGCTCAGTAAACAGCCCGAGAAAGCCCAATCGCTGATGTTAGTGACGCTGCCCGGTATGGCGTAACTGCCTGGTTTGTGGAAGCTACCGGATTTGCCGTAAGGGAATTCAATGAGCTCAGTTTGACTGAAGTTAAACAAGACACCGGCCATACTGCTATACGCAGTATTGTTAGTGGCCACATCTATCGCGGTCAGGCGGGAGCAATGGCCAAACGCGCCTGCGCCGATATTGGTGACGCTGCTGGGAATTGTGATGTTGGTCAAATTGGAGCAGTCGGAAAACGCGGATTCTCCCATGGTCGTGACGCTGGCTGGGAATACGAGGTTAGCCAGCCCCGTACAACCATGAAGCGCATATCGCTCCATGGTCGTGACGCTGTCGGGAATGGTCAAATCGGTCAAACCGCTGCAGGCAAAGAACGCATACTCTCCGATGTTGGTGACGCCGCTGGGAATGGTATAACTTCCGACCAACCCAAACGGGTACTCAACAAGTGTCGTTTGGGTTCTATTGAACAGAATCCCGCCGACGCTGCAAAAAGCCGGATTCTGCGGGGCCACCGCTATGTTTGTAAGGCTGGAACAATGAGCGAAGGCAGTGCTCCTCATGTTCGTGACGCTGTTGGGGATAATGACATTGGTCAGGCTGGAGCAGCCCCAGAATGCATCGTATCCTATGCTGAGGACGCCGTTACCTATCGTAAGGCTGGCAAGATCGTAGCAATTCAGGAAGGCAGACTGCCCGATGCTGATGACGCTATCGGGAATGGCCACGCTGGTTAACCCAGATTCTGCGAATGCCTGGAAAGCGATGTTGGTGACACTGTGAGGGATGATTACGTTGGTGACGCTGGCATAAGCAAAAAACGCGGAGCTTCCGATGCAAGTGACCTCATAACCGTTCGTCGAGCCGGGGATGACTACCGAGCCGCCCGCGCCAGCGTAACCCGTGATCGTGATTGTGCCTTTGTTGGTCGAAAAGGTGAATTGCGCCTGCGCAACGACAGGCAGCTTCAGCAATAGCGCCATAACAAGGCACTTGAGCGTTTGCCTTCCCATGACGCGGATCGTCTGTCAATTCTCTGCCGAATGCAATCCGCCCGTGCCGGCGCGGAAGGCGATGGCCATGCGCTCGGGATCTTCCGGCGAGGCGGTGGCGCAGTTCCACAGGCACGCGCCGCAGTGGACGCATTTCTCGCGGTCAAAGTTGGGCACGCCGGTTTCGCCGGGCGTGATGGCCTGGCCGGAACAGACTTCGACGCACAGCTTCGTGCCGCACTTTTGGCATTGGTTCGGGAAAACAAACGCGACGTGATCGGCGTAGCCGGGCGGCGCTTGCACTTTGCCGCCGAGCAGGAGGGCGTCCTGGTGCGAGACGAGCAGTTGGCCGTCATAGGGAATCGCCGGCCAGCCGGCGCGTTCCATGAGCGCGGCGTGCGCGGAGACACCGCGGGCATAGCAGTCGTCGCGAATCTTGCGCACTTCGTCGGCGGGGATGCGGCCGTGATAATAATCTTCCAGCGAGGGGATGCGTTCCCACGGGCGCTTGGGTTCGCCACCGAGGTTGAGCTTGCCGTTGGTTAAACCGGCCAGCGCCATGCCGATCATGCCGGTGACGACGCCGCGTTGGAAACCGTCGCGGGATTTCTCGGCAATGCGCGCTTCCTGTTCCACCCAACTCGCGCGGCGGCGGGCGACGTAGGTGGCTTCGAGATTCTCCTTCGTGAACGGTTTCTTGGCCTTGAGCAATTCGAGCACTGCTTCGGCGAGTTGCGCGCCGGTGGCCCAGGCTTCGTCCACGCCCGAGCCGGTGAGGACGTTGGTGCTGCCGCTGCCTTCGCCGATGCGCGCGTAGCCGTCGCCGACGAGATGCGGCTCGCCGCGCCGGCCGGATTCGCCGAGGGTCTTCGCGCCCCAGGAACGGAGCTTGCCGCCCTTAAGGTAGCGCCAGAGATACGGATGCAGCATCCAGTGCTGGAGATAGCGATACGCCGTACGCGCCGGGCTATCGAACCACGACGGCACGAAGATGCCGAGCGACGCGACGCGGTCGGGATGCACGTAGAGGAAACCGAAAATCTCCGGCTCGGGATAACCGAACGTGTGCAGCACGGTGCCAGGTTTGAGTGGCGTATCTTCCGGCAAATCCACGACGAACTTCATGCCCACGGCCCAATCGCGGACGTGGTGTTCGGGCGGCAAACCGAACTGCGCATCGAGCTGCTGGCCAACTGGGCCAACCGGACCGTCGCCGACGACCGTGAGCGCGGCGTGGATGTCCATGCCCGGCGTGAAACCATCGCTGGGTTGGCCCTGCTTGTCCACGCCTTGGTCCATGAGGCGGACACCGAAGACTCGCCCGGAGCGCGGACAGCCTTGTCCGCGCGTGCCTGCTTCTTCTTTTGCGGCTGGCGGACATGGCTGTCCGCGCTCCTGCCCCGTGCCGGTTTGTTCAATGAGCGCCTCGGCCACCGGCGTGCCGGGCCAGATCTGGACCGTGCCGGTGCTTTGCACCTGCGCGCCGACCCATTGCATGAACTGGCCCATCGAAAACACCATGCCGCCGTGTTTGTGCAGGAACGCAGGCGTCCACGGCAGATTCAGCGCGCAGTCCTTCACCGGCAGCGCCCAACTGCAAGCGCAGATCAGCGCATCCGCAGCCTTGAGCATGGCGGAGCGACGGCTCGCCCCGTGCGGGTCGAGCAGGTAAAGCACCTTCTCGTCGCCCACCGGTGCGGACATCGGAATGCCCGCGTTCTCGATATCCGGAATGCTCGCTCGCAACGCCCGCGCTTTTGTCACGACGCCCGAGACGCCGAAACCGAGGTCATCCGCGCGCTCGTAGCAGAGGACCTGCGGCGGCATGCCGGGCATGGTGGCGCTTTCGACAGCAGGCGTGCCATCGGCATTGACGAGCTGCTTCGAAAGCGTGGTGAGAAAACCCGCCATCGCCGGGCCGAAGCCAACGCAGGCGATGTCCACGTCCATGCGCGGACGTTCGATGGGAGAAGCTGGTTGTTCGTTCATGGTTTAGTTCCGCGTCAACTGCTCAGTAGGAGGGACCGCGCTTTCCCGAGGAGTCGGTCTGTTTCACGAGTTGATCGTGATATCGCGCTTCTGCCCTTTCCAAGTACTGACGATAACCGGTTGGGTCGATGAAAGGGTTGGCGTTCGGCTCCTGCTCAAGGCGTTTGATCTTGTCCGGCAGCGCAAAGTCCCAGCCGTGTTCGGCGAGGAAAACGTCACAGGATAGGGCCTTCAAGGTTTCGAACGTGCGCTCAAAGTCGGCGGCGATGTCCGGATACCGAGGATTACCGACCAACCTGTAGTCCGGACACGACACGCTGCCGGCGAAAACAACCCCGTATTCCCTATCCGCCTCCCGAGTCTTCATCAGGCAGGTGATGGAGCCGCGCGTATGCCCCGGAGTGGAGCGGACCATCAATTCAACCCCGCCAAGGCGAACCTTATCCCCGTCGCGCAATCCCCGATCCACGGAAACCGGCTGCCAAGCGAAGGTATCGCCCCATTGATCATCGTTTCTGCCTCCGCTCTCCACCAGCGCTCGACCCGCTGCGCCAACGAACAGCTTCGCACCGGTGGCATTTTTGACCAAAGCTGCTCCGCCTACGTGATCGTAATGGCCGTGCAACCCGACCAGTATCTTCACCTGGCGAGGGGCGAAACCGAGTTGTTGGATGTTCTCGAGAACCAACGCTGCCGTCTCGCGCGGGCCACAATCGAGCAGGATCAGACCATCCGGCGTTGCGACCAAGTATGACGATATCCCCGAGGTGCCAACGTAGTAAACGTTGCCGATGATTCGGAATGGCTTCACCGGCTGGTTCCACTCTCCCGGCGATTGGGTGAACGGACGATCAGCCAGGCTCGACGCCTTGTCCGGTGAAACGCAGCCGGCCAGCAGCAAGCCGCACGCGAGCAGCACGACGGCTCTCGTTTCAGACCCGATGCGCCTCGCGTCGGCTGGGCCGTACTTCGAGCGTTTCATGCTTGCCAGCACCTACACGCGGCGGCCCCGCGCTGGCTACGCCGGATAATCCAGCGCTTCACGCACCATGACTTTGCTGACGGCCTCGGCGGCGCGGTCTTTTGCCAGGCGGAAGCCCGTGAGACAGCCATCCAGCTTGGCGCGCAGGTACATGAAATCTTCAAGGCCGGCAAAGCTCACACAGGGCCCAGCCTTCTGCGCGTGGGCCTCGCCCGCCTCAGAAACGTCAGAGTAAGCTCGCGCCGAACTCTCGATGCCCGGGATGAGACCTTCGAGCGATTTGAGTTCGTCAGCGCAGTAGCAGGCGTGGCAACTGGCGTTGTCCCAAGCGGGATGGCGGTTGTAACCGTGAACGATCTCGGTGCAAATCCGCGCGACCTCGCCCGCCGTGCGCCCGCTTTGCAGGTGGCAAAGGTCGTTGAAGAAGTCCACCGTGCCTTCCAGACCGTCCGCCAGCGCCGGATTGGCCGCGCCCTTGGTTTCAAGTTCAACCACGTCGAGAATGAACTGGCGCACGGCGAGGAGCCAGCACAGCGCGTCCGCCAGCGGGAACGTCACGCCCTGACGGGACTTGTGGTAAAGCCGACCGCCTTCGGCATCCTTGGCCTTCTGCGCATATTCGAGCGTCCAGAGCCAAAGCTTCATGGCCGTGCCAACGGTGCAGGCGCCCGTGCCGGGACGTTCCGAGGCGATGCGCTTCATCTCGACGATCCACTGCCGGAACTGCGCGAGGAAGACCTCGTTGGTCATGGTGATCGAGAGTTGCAGGCGTTGCACGGCCTCCGGCCCTTCGTAGGTGGCTTCCAGCTGCGCATCCATCCATTTCTGGCCGAGGAATCCCGGACAATCCTCCGTCACGCCGTAACCGCCCATCAAGCTGACCGCCTCCCGCATCATGTTCGCGCCGTGGCCGGTGTTCCAGAGCTTGCAGGCCGGGCAAAGCACGTTCGCGAGCGAATCCAGCACCGCATACCGCACCAGCGGATCGGCTTCCAGTTCGTCCTGGCGTTTCAGATCGCGTTCGCCGACCGGCTGCGAGAGGATGCCCACCAATTCAATGGCCTCCTGTTGTTTCTTGGCCAACTCCTTCACCGCCGCGCGACCGGAGAGCCCTTTCTCCTCCAGCATCTTGTCCTTCACGCGTTCCAGCGGATCCAGCTGATCGAACAAGCGCGCCGCCTCAAAGCCGAGCGAAGCGCTCGCCTCGCCGGTGGCCCAAACATCCACCAAGCGATGCAGCACATCTTCCTTCTGTTGCAGGCCCAGTTCGTAACGGGGTGTGCCGGGCGCGCCCTCTCCGCCACGGAAACGTCGCCGCGCGTAGAGAATCACCGGCTCAACTGCCGAAAGCAGCTTGGCCGACGTCATGAGCGCCACCGTCACGCGCGTGCGGCGAAACACGGCTTCGATAATCTCGCCGTGGCTGTAATTCGGGATGATGACGCCGTCCTGGACCGTGTAGCCGCCGATGATCCGGCTGGCCGGCACCTTGAGGTTGAACACCGGATCGTTCGTCGAGGAAAGCTGGTGAACGAGCTTCTTGGTCGCCGTGCCACGGTCAAACGTGCCTGGGTCGGTTTCCTCCAGAATGACCATGCAACTGGTCTTGATCCGCGGATCGTCCGTGTCCACCGCCGCGGTGACCACGTTGGCGTAGCCCATGTTGGTGATGAACCGGCCGCGCTTGTCCACCTGGAGCATCGGTTCCTGGCCATCCTTCCATTCGGCAACGCGCACCTTGCCCGCGAGCATACCGGTCTCGACACCTACGAAGGGCAGCGGTTCGGTGAGCGCGAAGGCATAGCGCCACGGGATGCGGTCTTCACCGGGCTTCGCGGGCACGGCCTTGCTCATGTAATAGGCCTTCTGCTCCGCGGTGCCGCGTTCGTGGATCGGCGACAGGCCGAGATTGCCCGCCAGGCTGGCGGTCGCCGCGCCGGCATCCACCCAAGCCAGCTCATACGCCAGCAGCGACAGCGCGAGGTTCTTCGGGCCCTCGAGATACCCGCCCTCGGACGGCTCCATGAACGCGGCCGTAATGCCCGACTCGTCGTAGTGCTTGAGCAGCTCGGCCTTGGCCGGCGTCCAATCGTGCGAATTGCGCTCGCCATTCGCGACCGCCCGCGCCACCGGCCCGCGCGCCACCGCGCGCGTCGCCTGCACCATCATGTGCAGATCATAGCGGTCGGCAAAGCGCCACATGATCTGGCGAACATCGTCGCCCGGGAGCGTTTTCAGCGTCTGCCCGGCGGTTTCGGTCGTGCTGGTCGGCATATAAAAATCCTGCGATTCAGGTTATGAACTTCGTTTCAGGTCAGCCGTCGGGCGACGCGGTGGGCGTCGCAGTGTCGGCTGGACAGTGTTTGATACCCGACTGGCGTTCGGAAAACAAGCCTGCGCCACGTCCGCTGCCGCCTCAGGAATCCAAGCTCACGATTGACATGGCCCGCCCATCCCGCATTTTTTACAGCCCATGAAGTCAACTCTGAAGGACAACACTAACAAACGACGTGGCACGCAAACAGCAATCCTTGCCCTCACCCTATTGGCGACTCTCTTGTTGCCGGCTTGCGCCAACATGACCAAAGAGCCCCCCGCGCTCCCGAAGTCAGTGGACCTCCGCCCCATTTTCACCAGCCGGGGAATTGCCCAGCGCCTTCAGTATGGCCGGCCCACCTGTTCCGTGTTCACCATGACCGGCGCGATCGAATTCGCCCTCGCCACCCGAAAGCCCTACACCCCGTTGAGCGTGGAGTTTCTGAACTGGGCCTCCAACGAGGCCACCAAAGAAGCCGAGGACGGCAGCTTCTTCTCGGACCTGTGGACCGGATTCAGCAAGTATGGCATCTGCACGGAAACCACCATGCCCTACGAGTCCAAGTTCGACACCAACCGCCACCCCAGCGACGCTGTCCTCAAGCAGGCTCATGAGGCGGTGTCCGCCGGACTGCGCTTCCACTGGATCAAGCCGTGGGACGTGAACACCGGCCTGACCGACGCGCAGTTCATCCAGATCAAACAGACGCTCGCGAAGCAGTGGCCGGTCTGTGGCGGCTTCCGCTGGCCCAAGCAGGAGCAGTGGAAGGATGGCGTGCTCGAAATGCGCCCGCCCGAAGGCGTCTTTGACGGGCACAGCGTGATGCTGGTGGGTTTCCGCGACGACCCGCAGCAACTCGGCGGCGGCGTGTTCCTCATTCGCAACTCCGGCAAGGGCGAACACGATGCCGCGATGAGCTACGAATACGTCCGCGCCTACATGAACGACGCGGCGTGGGTGGAACTGCCGGCGGGAATGAAGTCCGTTTCCGAACCTGCCCGCTCGGAAAAATAGGGGCGACGTCCTTGTCCGGCGCGCGACTGTCCCAGCCGCAGCAACGTCACCCGCCAGTCGGCCACAGAAGTTCTCCACAGTGCCATTTCCCAGCCTCGTCGCAATGCGCAAAAGTTGCCGGCAGCCCGACTCAATCGCAGAAACGCGAGGCACGCAGAGAAAGGATTTCGATTGCTGGTCTCTGCGTCTTTCGCGTTTCCGCGGTTCAGGCTGGTTCCGTTCTTGGCTGCGGCTCTACGACGCTGGGGTTTTGCGCCAAATCACGCTGCCGCGGGTGAGACACCCGCGCGCCGGACAAGTTCACAAAACAGCTTTTGCCAATAGGCAGCGGGATGCTAAACATTCCGGGTGCTTCGCGACACTGACTCCAGCGCCGGTTCGACTGCCAACGCCATCGTCATTCATGGCGCGCGCGAGCACAATCTGAAGAACCTGACCCTCGCCATTCCGCGGGGGCAGTTCGTCGTCATCACCGGCGTCAGCGGATCCGGCAAGAGCACGCTGGCGTTTGATCTTCTGTTCGCTGAGGGGCAGCGGCGCTTCCTCGACTCGATGAACGCCTACGCCCGGCAGTTCGTCGAGCAGATGCCGCGGCCTGACGTGGATCGCATCACCGGCCTGCCCCCGACGGTCAGCATCGAGCAACGCACCAGCCGCGGCGGAGGCAAGAGCACCGTGGCGACGGTCACTGAAATTCACCACTTCCTCCGCCTGCTCTTTGCCCGGCTCGGCACCCAGTATTGCCCGGATTGCCACTTGCCCGTCGAAGGCCAGACTCGCGACGCGCTTGCCGGCGGCCTCAGGCGCGAACTGAAACAGCGGGGCGATCTGCTCCTGCTCGCTCCCGTGGTCCGCAATCGCAAGGGCTTCCATAGCGAGGTTGCCGAGTGGGCCGCCAAGCGCGGTTACAAAGAAATCCGCGCGGACGGTCGGATTCACGACACGAGCAAACCGTTCCGCCTCGACCGCTTTCGGGAGCACGATGTCGAGATCGTTTTGGGGGTCTTGGAGAAGCGTGGCGGACAACCGTCCATGCAATTGGTCGAAGCGGCACTTGACCTTGGCAAGGGGACGCTCTTCGCACTCGACAATCACGGCAAGCTGACCGTCCATTCCACCGAGCGCGCCTGCCCCAAATGCGCCCGCTCGTTTCCCGTGCTCGATCCCAAGAACTTCAGCTACAACTCGTCGCAAGGCTGGTGTCCCAAGTGCCGCGGGTTTGGCGAACTGTTCTACCTGCCCGACGTGGAGCGCGGAGCCAACGCCGATAGCATCGAGGAAAGCTGGTGGAGCTGGGCCACGGAACGCGAGGTCTGTCCCGAATGCCACGGCGCGCGGCTGAATCCGCTGGCCCGGGCGGTGCGGTTGCCGATTTCCAATCTCCGAGCTCAAATCTCAGGCTCCCAGACGATCGAGGATTTCGGCAGACTTGCGGTTGCCCAGGCGTTCGAGCTGTTTCGGCAGCTCAAGTTCGCCGGTCGGGCGGGGCTGATTGCCCGTGACATCGTGCCGGAAATTCGCGAGCGCCTGAAGTTCCTCTGCGAAGTGGGGCTCGGCTACCTGCAATTGGGACGCGCCGTGCCGACGCTTTCCGGCGGTGAAGGCCAGCGCATCCGGTTGGCCGCCCAGCTCGGCTCAAATCTCAGCGGCGTGCTCTACATTCTTGACGAACCCACCATCGGACTGCATCCGCGCGACAATGAGCAACTGCTGGCGGCGCTGACGAAGCTCCGGAGTCGCGGCAATTCTGTGGTCGTGGTCGAGCACGACGAACAAACGATGCGGCAGGCGGATTGGATCATTGACCTCGGCCCGGGCGCCGGCGTGCATGGGGGACAGGTCGTGGCCGCCGGACGGCTCGCCGAATTACGCCGCCATCCCGAGAGCATCACCGGCCAATGTCTGCGGGCGAAGAAGACGTTTCCGACGCGCGGTGAACGACGGCCAGTCGGAAATCCGAGATCCGAAATCCGAAATCCGAAGCAAATCCGAAGCTTGAAGTCCGACACGTCAGACAACGCCGCGTTGCTTCAGGCTGCTGACCACGGACCACGGACTACTGACTGCTCCTGGCTCACCCTGCATCACGCCGTCGTCCATAATCTGAAAGACCTCACCGTCCGGTTTCCGCTGAACCGGCTCGTGCTCGTGACTGGAGTCAGCGGTTCGGGCAAGAGCACCATGATCCGGGAGTGTCTGCTGCCGGCATTGCAAGCCGCACTCCAATCAAAGCGTGAGCAAGCCAATTCAGCAATTCAGCGATTCAACGAATCAACCGCAACGCGCGTCGCTGGCCACGAATCCCTCAAAGCGGTTTACGAAGTGGACCAATCCCCCATCGGCCGCACGCCGCGCTCCGTGCCCGCGACCTACATCGGCTTCTTCGACGACATCCGCGAGCTGTTCGCTCAGACACCCGAGGCGCGGATGCGCGGTTACTCGGCCAGCCGGTTTTCGTTCAACAGCGCGCAGGGCCGGTGTCCCGAGTGCGAGGGCGCGGGCCAGGTGAAACTGGAGATGAATTTCCTCCCGACGGCCTTCGTGCGCTGCGAGAGCTGCGGCGGCACACGGTTCAATCGCGAGACGCTCGACATCGAGTATCGCGGCAGGAACGTGGCCCAAGTGCTGGACCTTTCGGTGGAAGAAGCCATCGAGTTCTTCGCGCCGATCACCAAGATCAAGCGTGCCCTCCAAGCCCTGCACGACACCGGGCTCGATTACCTGAAGCTTGGACAGACCAGTCCAACGCTGAGCGGCGGCGAGGCGCAACGGGTGAAGCTTGTCACGCACCTGCTAACGGGGCTCAAGGAAGTAAGAGGGGAGAAACTCGAAGCACGCGCTCATGGCTCTCACCTCTCCCCTCGAACCTCAAACCTCTTCATCCTCGAAGAACCCACCATCGGCCTGCACACGGCGGACGTGCGTCTGCTCGTGGGCGTACTCCAACGCCTTGTGGACGCCGGCCATTCGGTGATTGTTATCGAGCATAACCTCGATCTAATCGCGGAAGCCGACTGGATCATCGACCTCGGCCCGGAAGGCGGCGAAGACGGCGGGCGCATCGTTTGCGAAGGCACGCCGGAACAGGTGGCAGCAAACAAACACTCGCACACCGGACGGTTTCTGCGACAGATGCTGCAAGAGTAAAGGGCAGCGCGATCCGCAGACGTGGGCAGGCTAGTCCTCCGCCTTGGATTCCCGCCCAGTCAAATCCTGCACGGCGCGTCGCACATCCTTGTTCTCGTAGAGCATCGCGTAAACCTCGCCAATGATCGGCGTCTCGACGCCGTGCTTGCGGGCGAGCTCACGGGCCGACCGAGCTGTTGGATAGCCTTCGGCTACCGCGGTCATGCTGGCGACGATCGCCTCCGCCTTCTCGCCTTTGCCAATGCGCTCGCCGAAACCGCGGTTGCGGCTCAGCCGCGAAAAACAGGTCACCATCAGGTCTCCGATCCCGCTCAAGCCGGCGAACGTGTCCAGCTGTGCGCCGCAGGCGACGCCCAACCGCCGCATCTCGGCAATCGCGCGTGTGACCAGCGCCGCTTTCGAATTGTCGCCCAACCCCAGCCCGTCACAAACCCCGGCGGCGATGGCAAAAACGTTCTTCAGCGCACCACCCAATTCCACCCCATGCAGGTCACTGCTCGTATAAACGCGGAATGCTGGACAATGAAACAGAGCCTGCACCGCGCGGGCGGCTTCGGCATCGGTGCTGGCCGCAACGATGGCCGTCGGGATGCCCTTGGCAACCTCGAGCGCGAGCGTGGGTCCGGACATGGCCACAATGCGCGCCCGCGGGGCGTTCTCCGCCAGAATGTCCGACATGGTGAAGCCGGTTTCGTACTCGATGCCCTTGGTCACGCTCACGACGATGCCGCCGAAATCCTTCAACGGCATCGTTACGGCGCGAAACGCCTTCGAGATGCCGGCGACCACGACCAGTTCCGCGGCGATCACCGCGTTCGAGGCGTTGGCTTCGACGGCCAGAGACTTCGGCAGTTCGATTGCCGGGAGGTAGCGCTCGTTTCGACCGGAACGGCGGATGGTTTCAAGGGTCTCGGGGAAATGATCCCACAAGGTGACCGCGCACCCACGGTCGGCCAACATTCTGGCGAGCGCCGTGCCCCATGCGCCCGCGCCGAGGACGGTGATTTTCATGTCGCTGGGGATTTCGCCTTAAAGTGAATGCGATTCTCGGTGCCGTTCCGAAGTCGCTGAATGTTGGCCTGGTGCTTGGCGATGGCCAGCACCCCCAACGCAGTCGTCACCGCGCCAAGCGTCACGCTGTCCTTCGTCAGCCAAACTGCGGTGGGCAGCGCGATCGCGGCGGCAATGGAAGCCACGGAGACGTAACGCGTGAGGAAAAGCAGCACCAACCACGCGCCGATTGCGCAGGTGACCGCCAGTGGCGCCAACGCGACATACACGCCGGCGGTGGTGGCGATGCCTTTGCCCCCCCTGAACTGCAACCAGCAGGTGTAGTTGTGTCCGAGGACTGCACAAATGCCCGCAAGAATCCGGTAGCCTTCCACGTCGCCGAGCTGGAGACCGGCGAACCGCAATCCACCGAGCGTGAGTCCACAGCCCAAGGTACACGCGAGAAAACCTTTCAACCCGTCCGCCAGCAACACGAAGGCGCCGGCGGGTTTGCCGAGCACGCGAAAGGCATTGGTGGCACCGATGTTCCCGCTGCCGACCTTGCGGATATCCACGCCGCGCGCTTTCGCGACCAGGTAGCCGGTAGGAATCGAGCCCAACAGATACGCGACGACGGCGACGGCGATGTATCCAAGAATCAACACAGACCGAGTCTAGGGATGGTGCAGCCGAAGGTGGAAGAGCAAAGTTGATTCGGCGCGCCCCAATTCACCGCTTGACGCTCTGACGCTCCAACCTCCGTCTCGTGATGCCTCCGCGCCCGGAGCGCCCAGCGGTTGAGAAGCGTACGTAAAACAGGCGAGGCTTTGGCCTCGCCTGCAAACCGGATCGGCCGCACTCAGGCAGCCGGCTTCGCCTCGGCGACTTTCGCCGTCGCTTCCTTGACCAAGGTCGCGCCCTTGCCCACGCGCTTGCGCAGATAGGTAAGCTTGGCGCGGCGCACTTCGCCGCGGCGCTCGACTTCAATCTTCTCAACGCGCGGGGAGTTCACCGGGAACACGCGTTCCACGCCTTCACCGTAGCTGATGCGGCGCACGGTGAACATGGCGTTCAAGCCATGCCCGCGGCGACCAATGACCACGCCGGAGAAAATCTGAATGCGTTCCTTGTCGCCTTCGACGACCCGCGTGTGGACGCGGACACTGTCGCCGACGCCAAAGTCAGCCTTGTCCTTGCGGTATTGTTCCGCCTCGATCTTGTCAAGCAATGCCTGGTTCATAGTCTGTCACTTTCCTTCGAGCCGAGGTCATGAGGCTCAGTCTGGTTTTGACCTCTCACTTCGCGAGCCTCCACACGTCGGCTGCTACTCAGTAAATCCGGCCGTCGTTCCGCCGTCCGCCGCTCCGCCTGCTGCACCCGCCACTTCGCAATCTCCGCGTGGTTGCCCGAGAGCAACACCTCCGGAACTTTCATCCCGCGAAAATCCGCCGGTCGCGTGTAGTGCGGATACTCGAGCAATCCGTGGCTGAACGATTCGTCCAGCGAGCTTTCATCATCACCCAGCACCCCCGGAATCAACCGGGTCACGGCGTCAATGACGATCATCGCCGGCAACGCGCCGTTCGTCAGCACAAAATCCCCCACGGACAATTCATCGTCCGCGAGCCCTTCACGAATGCGTTCGTCGAAGCCTTCGTAACTGCCGCAGACCAGAAGCAAATGCTCATGCTGCGCCAGTTCGCGGGCAACGGTCTGGTTGAACACCCGCCCCGTCGGGCACATTAGGACGACCTGCTTCTTGTCCTGCCCGGCGGTCAGTTGTTCGACGGCTTCAAAGAGCGGTTCGGGTTTCAGGACCATGCCCGGCCCCCCACCGAACGGACGATCGTCCACGGTTTTGTGCCGGTCATGTGCCCAGTCCCGCAAATTGTGAATGCGCAACTCCAGTCGCCCGGTGGTGCGCGCCCGCTTGACGATACTTTCGTCGAGCGGCCCGGCGAACATGCCGGGAAACAGCGTGAGCACGTCAATCTTCATGCTCGTGCTCGGAAGGCGCAGTGCGCCCGGCGGATCAAGCCGCCGGCGGCTGCTCCTCAACGATTTCGAGCGAACAGCGCAGACCCTTCTTGGCGCTGCCCGCCTGCAACAGGGAGCGGATCGCGTTGATCGTCACGCCCTGCTTGCCAATAATCTTGCCGACGTCCTTCGGATCCAGACGCAGCTCGTAAACCGTCGCCCCGTGCCGATCCACCGGCGTGACCGTGACGGCCTCGGGCTTCGCCACGAGACCCTTGACGACGAACTCAAGGAACGCTTGCATGGCTCAGCGGCACTCGCCCATCAGGCTGCCGCAGTCGCCTTGGTCGCCTTCTTGATGAAGCTGGCGACCGTATCGCTTGGCTGCGCGCCCTTGCCCACCCAGTACTTGGCGCGTTCGAGATCGAGCGTAAACTTCTCGCCTTTCTTCTGCGGCAGGTAGGTCCCGATTTCCTCGATAAACCGGCCGTCGCGCGGGCTGCGGCCATCGGCCACCACAACGCGAAACGCGGGTTTGTTCTTTGCGCCAATGCGCTTCAACCGGATTCTTACCATAAATCGTTTTTGCTTTGGGCGGCCGGTTTTTTGCGCCAGCCACCGCTGATGTCTGCTTCCCTAAAAAGGAGCGCAGAAAATAGTCTCCGCCCCAGGGCTTGGCAAGCTCCGTTTTCGGCCTTTTCGGCGCTCGGAATTGGGCCAGTGCCAACCCCATCCTTCGGAAGCCGAGTTCAGCCGGCCGGCGGTTTTCCCGTTCCGTTCCCGGGACCGCTGAACAGCAACTCCTGCAATTGGGCCACGCTCGCCGTCCCCGTCGTGCCGAGTTGGTGAATCACGATCGACGCGGCAGCGTTGGCCAGTTCCACCGCCTCGCGCAGGGTGGCCCCAGCGCTCAGGGCAGTCACGAGGTTCGCGGTGACTGCATCCCCCGCTCCAACGATGTCGATCTCACCGCGGACGGGTAGGCAAGGAACATGATCCATGTGACCGTCCGGCGAGGCGCCCACAATCCCCCGCTCCGCCAGCGTCACGATCACGGGTCGCCCGTTCTCCTTCGCGAGTTGGATGGCAATCCGCCCCACCGGCCCGGGATCGGGACTCATGGTCACGCCGGTCAGGCGCGTTAACTCCGCCGCGTTCATCTTGAAGACCACGGGCGGAAAACCGCCCAAGCCATGCCGGCTGTCCGCGAGAATGCGAAGTTGGGGTCTTGCCGTGGCAATTGCAGCAACCGTCCCCAGAACGTCCGCCGTCAAGACACCGGTCCCGCTTTGATCCACCTGGCTCAGGAGCACAAATGCGTCCACCTGGCTTGCCAGCACATCCACTGCGTTGGCAATGCGCCGGGAAACCCCAGCAGGCGTCTCGGTCCAGTTTTTCTGGTCGAGGCGGTTCAGTTCCTGCGGCGGCTGACCGGGCGCGCAGATTAGCGGCTTGCAGTAGGTGAAGGTGCACCGATCGGCGGTCTCAAGAAAATGATCCAACCGCAAGCCCGGTTTCGCGGCCAGTGCCCGGCGGAGCTCATAACCCTCGCCATCCTCACCCGTGAAACCCACGGGAAAAATCGTTCCCACGCCGAGGGCAACGAGATTGTTGAGCACCGTGCCCGCCCCGCCCGGTTGGGCGCGAACGTTGACCACGTTGTGCACAGCAAGGCCCGTCTCGATGGAAACCTCTTCGCGCGCGGGGTCAATCTCCAGATATCGGTCCAGGCAGAAGTCGCCGACCACGGCGAGGCGAAGCTGGCTATAGCGCTCGGTGATGGCGGCAAAGCGTTCAGGCGTCATGACGCAGCACGGTAGAGAGACGGCGACTCGGAAGTCAAACGCGGAGACGAGGCCGGGAATCAATGTGTGAATTGGAAATAAGCTTTGCATCAGCGCGCCGGTTTCAGTGTCATCTAGCAGCGGCATGCGCGGCAGCGATTATGAAACTGACGATCCCAGCAGTCCTCGGCGCTCTGACCTTTGCCACCTATTGCGGCTGGGCCGCCAGCTACAAACCTTCCACCCTGACGCCGCCGCCGCCGGTGCGCGAGTTCCGCGGCGCGTGGGTGGCCACGGTCGGCAACATTGACTGGCCTTCAAAGCGCGGCCTGCCCGTGGCCGAGCAGAAGGCCGAGTTGATTTCGCTGCTGGATCGCGCGGCGGGATTGAAACTCAACGCCGTCATCTTCCAAGTGCGTCCCGCATGCGACGCGATGTACGCCTCAAAACTCGAGCCGTGGTCGGAATTCCTCACCGGCACCATGGGACAAGCGCCCGAGCCGTTCTATGATCCGCTGGCGCTGGCCATCGCCGAGGCGCACAAGCGCGGCTTGGAGTTGCACGCGTGGTTCAACCCCTACCGGGCGCGGGTGAAATCTGATCGCAGCCCCGCCGCCCCAAACCATGTCAGCCGGACGCGACCGCAGATCGTGCGGGATTACGGTCGTTACCTCTGGCTCGATCCGGGCGAACTGGAGACGCAGGAGTATTCGCTCAGTGTGGTCATGGACGTGGTCAATCGCTACGACGTGGATGGCATTCATTTCGACGATTACTTCTACCCGTATCGCGAGAACGGCGCGAACAGCCAGCCGATGGAGTTCCCCGACGAGGCGAGCTGGAGGAAATACGGCGCGGCGTCCAAACTCAGCCGGGATGATTGGCGGCGGCAGAACGTGGACCGGTTCGTGCGCCGGGTCTACGAGCGCATCAAGGCCACGAAACCTTGGGTGAAATTCGGCCTCAGCCCCTTCGGCATCTGGCGTCCGGGGAATCCACCGCAGATCGAAGGCTTGGACGCCTATGCCGTGCTCTACGCCGACGCACGGAAGTGGCTGCAGAACGGTTGGGCGGATTACTTTGCGCCGCAGCTCTACTGGGCCATCGAACCGAAGGAGCAGAGTTTCCCGGTGCTGCTCAACTGGTGGAATCAGCAAAACCCGAAACGGCGTCACATCTGGCCGGGCGTGGACACCACCAAGGTAGCAAATCGTTGGAAGCCGGAAGAGATTCTGGCCCAGGTCCGTTTGAGCGGAAAGCAGTCGGTGAGCGCCGGCCACGTGCATTGGAACCTGAGAAGCCTCTTACGCAGCGGTGAACTGCAGGCAGGCCTGCAACGGGGACCGTATGCCGAACCGGCGCTCGTGCCGGCGTGCCCGTGGCTGGACGCGAAGTCCCCAGCCAAACCCACACTAACGGTTTCCGGCAATAGTCCGACTAACCTCCGCGCCAATTGGTCAGCTCAACCGGGCGAGAAACCCCTGTTCTGGCTGGTTCAATTCAAACGCGGCGGGAAGTGGTCAAGCCAGGTAACCTCAGCGACCGAATTGAAACTGGGCGAGCCCTTGCCGAGCTGCGTCGCGGTGACGGCCGTGGACCGTTCGGGCAATGCAGGTCGTCCCGCAGTCTTGGAACTGAAACCATGAGGCCGCCGGCAACGCCGGCGGCCTCATGAAAGGACCTCAGACAAACACTCTAGCCTCGGACTACCTGTATCGCGCTTTGCGCATGGTTTCGATTGCCTTGGTAGCTTCCGCATCGCCCTTATTGGCTGCCTCGTACATCTGATCACTGACCGCCGTGGAAGCCACCTCCATAGCCTTGATCTGATCCGGTGTGAGGTCAGCGCGCGCACTGAGCTGTCGAAAGGTCAGCAGCGCGCTTGCGTAATCCTTGGCCTTGGCCGCAGTCTGCGCTTTATCCCACAGGGTCTTAACCTCAGGGTTGGCGGAATCAAAGGCCTTGGCGTTGGCACCACCGCCCTTGCCGCAACCTGCAACCAGCAAACCGGAAAGGGCAACCATACTCAAAGCCACAAACGCTGCGCGGAGAGTGTTCATGATTCAATTGTCGATCAATTAGCAGACATGCAGCCGAACCGGTTCAATGACCGTTGGCAGTATCGGTCGCCCACCAAAGCAAGCCTCTGGGTTGTGCGGTGGTACTTACGTATTTCTGTTCCTGATCGAACTTCTTCAACGTAATGAACTCCACGTGTCCACCTATCGCCTGTACGATCGCTCCTTTGTTGTGCAGCCGGCCGACACCTTCGCCCACGTCCGGAAAACTGCTGGCGTCATTGAAGGCAAATGCACCGATGGGCGCACCGCCGTTGAGCAAGTTCTCATCGGGTTCCCATTGGACATAACACATGCGGCTCCAAATGCTTGTCACCTTGTTTGCATTCGGCCTCTTCGTGGACAAACGACCGTAGTTACAGACCGCTCCATTCATGATGTAGCTGGACATCTTGTTCGCCCGTTGGGCGAAATACTTGCTCCTGTTATCCATCGGACAAATGTAGGCCTTGGGATTGGGCATGTAATTGAAGTAGGCGCCCGTCTTGTAGGCCAAGAGGATGTTGTTGGTGTACGGCGCCGCCCACAGGTTGGGAGGCTGACCGTTCCCCGTGTAAAGCCAGCCCATGCCGAAGGCAGTCTCATTTCCCCAGTTCGGATAGGGGAAATACTCAGAGTTATCTGTGCTGTACATGGCCAGAGCCAAGGCCAACTGCTTGTTGTTGCCAACGCAATGCGTTCGCGCCGCTTTGTCCTTCGCCTTCGAGAGGGCCGGTAACAACATCCCGGCAAGGATGGCGATGATCGCGATAACAACGAGCAGTTCGATCAGGGTGAAGGCGCGAACCCGTTGGGACTGACAATGAGTGGTCGACATAATTACTTGCTTTCCTTAAACAATTACTCCGTGCCCCCAGCGTAGGCAAGCGGAGAAATGCGCCGCAGCGTCATGCAAATTGGTTACTGGACACGCGCCCGGACCTCCCGGGGCGGCTCTGGAAGGGCTGTAAGCCGAATTTTGTCTGCGCCGCTTGCGCGACGGAGAGGATCATTTGTCTGCGCAGCCAGTACCCGGGACGCGCTCCGCTTGCGCGGAACGGAAGCGGGCCGCTTCGCCGTCCCCTATTTGGCCTTGCACCCGATGGGGTTTTCCGTGCCTCGTCGCTTGCGCGCCGAGCGGTGGGCTCTTACCCCACCTTTTCACCCTTATCCCGCCGAGGCGGGACGGTTTGTTTTCTGTGGCACTGTCCGTCGGGATGCCTCGCGGCATCGCCGCCCGCGTGTATCTCAGCCGAACAAGCCTGAGTTACGCGGCATCGCGCCCTGTGGTGTTCGGACTTTCCTCCCCCGCACCGCTCGCGCGGCCCGGGAGCGACCCTCCGCCCTTCCAGAACCGCTGCCAAGATACACGGGACACGCAGGCGCAACAAGCGCCGAACCCGGAGAGACGACTGAAAAAGGGAAACCGCTAGGGCAGGCTTCATCCGTGTATGGACTCGCCTCCGGCACGGATGAATAGGTCTGGCCGCTATTCCGCCACCGACATGTCCATGTCCCGCGTGTGGTAGAGAATCCGGCCGCAGTTGGTGCAGGTCACCAACTCCTGCGCGGCGCGACAGGTGACGATGGTCTGGGCCGGCAAGCGCATGTGGCATCCTCCACACACGCCGTGCTGAATGCCGACCACAACGTTATCCCCGCGCGTCTTCGTCAGACGTTCATACCGCGAGCGGGCGACTTCATCCACCGCAGCCGCCAAGTCAGTCCGGTTTGCCCGCAACTGCGTCAACTCTGCCTTCAGACTCTGTTCCCGGCCATTCAGGCCGGCGACCTGACCATCCACGAACTCTTTGGCCTGCTTGGCGGCTTCCGTGGCGCGAAGAACTTCTTTCTGAGCCGCTTCGCCTTGCTCCATCAGCTCGATTTCCTGGTCCTCGATCTGTGAAATCGCCTTCTTGCACTCATCGATCTCATGGGCCAGGGCACGGTATTCCTCGTTCTTGCGGGTTTGGAGTTGCTGGTTCGCGTAGCGGTCAATGAGTTGCTTCTTGGCCTCCACCTGGAGTTCCAGCTCCTTCCGCTGGGATTCGAGCTGCTTGACACGCAGCTTGCCCGCTTCGAGCGCGGCCTGCGTGGTATCGGTTCGCGCCCGCAGGGACAGCCGCTCGGGTTCGATGCGCGAAAGCTCCGATTCCACGCGGCGAATCTGGCGGTCACGGTCCTGGAGAATCAGAAGTTTTTCGATGGCTTCAAGCATGGCGGTCCGAAATAGTGGCTGGATGCTAACGACCCGCGAGGGACAAGTCAACGGAGGCGCTCAGGGTCGCACAAAAAACTATCCCGCGGCTTGTGGGAAGCGCCGCCCGCCCGGCGTGTATCGCCCGGCATTTTCTGCGTGCCAAGCGCCCCTGCCCGGCGCTACCTTGCGCCCATGACGATTTGGATTCTCGTGGTGTTACTTCTGGCATCCTTGGCGGGGTTGGGTTACCGGCAGGGCGCGATCCGCGTGGCGTTTTCTTTGGTAGGCATCTTCGTGGCCGCCCTGCTGGCGTTGCCGCTGTCGCCGCTGGTCAAACCGGTGCTGAAGATTTTTGGGGTCCAGAGCCTCATCTGGGCGTGGGCGTTGCCCCCGGTGATCGTATTCATCATCATCAATGGCTTGTTTAAGGGCGGCGCCGCGCCCGTGCATCGCAAGGTGGACATGCACTTCAAGTACAAGGCGGGCGACCTGCGCCTGGCACTTTTCGAGAGACTGAACGCCCGACTTGGCCTCTGCTTGGGACTGCTCAACGGCACCGCCTATTTGGTGCTCATCCTCATGGCGATCTACATCGTCGGCTACCCCACCGTGCAGTTGGCCACCTCTGAGGAAGACCCATGGACGGTGCGGCTGTTCAACCGCGTGGCGCGGGACTTGGAAAGCACCGGCTTGGCGCGCGTGGCCAAGGCGGTGGATCCGATGCCGGATTATTACTACGATGCCATCGACTTGGCGGGGTTGCTATACCAGAATCCCTCGGCTGAAGCCCGGTTGGTGCGCTATCCCACCCTTTTCAAGTTGGGCGAGCGAACCGAGTTCCAGTCGTTGGCCAAAGACACCAGCTTCACAGAGCTCCGCCGGCGACAGGGCACGCCCTTCCGTGAACTCATGGCCAACCCCAATGCGGCTGGGATTATTCAGAACCCGGACTTGCTGAAGGAGGTCTGGGCCACGGTTCAGCCCGACATCCAAGACCTCTCTGGCTACCTCCTAACCGGCACAACCACGAAATACGGCAGCGAACCCATCCTGGGCCAGTGGAGCTTCGACTTCAACAGCGCGTTCAACGCCTTCCGCCGTGCCAACCCCAAGCTGTCCGCCCTGCAAATCAAGGAAATGCGCCGCGCATTGTCGGGCCAGTTCCTGAACACCACCATGACCGCAGGCACGGACGGCTTCCTGGTCGTGCGCGGCCTACCGTCGCTGGATACCCCCAAGCCGGGTGAACAAGCCCAACCCGGACAAACCAGCACGCAGACAGGCACGTGGAAATCTGGTGGGGGCAAGTACGAATTCAACTTGGAGCACAACGGTCAGTCCGCAGCGTTCGTGGGCGAGATCAGTGGTGACCGGCTGACCCTAACTGGCAAGGGCATGCCGCTGGTCTTCGAGCGGGACATATGAACCCATTCCCGCACGTCGAAACCGTCGCGGCCACGGTTCACACGAACGGTGAGAAAACCGCTATGGATTGCCGAATGGCCGGGCGACGGGCAGGGTCTGCAGATTTGGCGCTCCGAATAATCCGCTCGGAATGCCAAAACCGTTTGTGCTGGAGTTTAGGGCGGGATTGCTCTCCGGTGTCGTTATCCCGGCATTAAACGCCAAGCCGGCTGGAACAGCAGTCACGGCAGAGGCCGCAGCCGGATTGGCGGCAATAGCCCGTCCCCAGTCATTGTCCACCAACGTGGGCACGTCCGGGTGCTCGGCGTATAGAACTCCGGCCAATACCACCGCACAGGCAGCAGCGCCGAGAAGGCCGGGCACAGCAGGTCGGGCGGACAGACTCTCTAGCAATCGGCTCAGCCACGGAATCTCCCAACTCAACCGTTCGCCGAGTCGCTCGGGGGCGACATCGCCCGCCCGCAGGCGGTCCGTCACCCCGGCGCGCAATTCATCAAAGTAGCCGGGCGGGGGTTGCTCATGACGCTTGAGGGCCAACAGGCGACGCAGATTCTCGAAGTTCTCAGGCGGAGTGTCCATACGGCGCAACGTCTCTATTTTAAGTAATCGGACAAGAAACCCTGCAACTGCTGTCGCGCGTAAAAGAGGCGCGAGCGCACTGTGCCAATGTTGCAGTCCATGATCTTCGCAATTTCTTCGTGGGGCACACCCTGCACATCATGCAGCGTCACCACCAGTCTGTGATCCTCTGACAGCTTCTGCATCGCCTCGTTCAATTTCTCCTGCAACTCGGTGAGCCCCGCCTCCCGCCGCGGCGTCTTATCCGACACAAACGCCACCAGCTCGGGATCGTTCTCGGCGTTCACGTCCAGATCGTTCAGGCTGATGTGCGTCCGATGCCGCCGCTGCTTGAGGAAGTTGATCGTCTTGTTGACGGCGATGCGGTAAACCCACGTGTAGAAACTCGACCCACCCTTGAAAGACTTCAGGGCTTGATACGCCTTGATGAAAGTGTCCTGCACGAGATCGTTGGCGTCCTCGTGATTGGAAGTCATGTGGTAAATCGTGGCGTAGATGCGCTCCTGGTAACGGCGGATGAGGTCATCGTAGGCATGCAAGTCGCCCCGCTGCGCCCGCCGGACAAGTTCGCCTTCCGGCACTTCGGTCTGCGCCGCGGCCGGCGTCCGGGACGCGGCATCTCCTGCAGTGTTGACGGGCTCGCGGGTGGCCATGGCAACAACGCGGTTCAACTATAACTGTTCAGGGCGTCCGCTTCGCGCGCCAGAAACTCCGCCGCCCCCAGCAACCCTGCCCGTCCGTCCGAAGCAGGCAGTCCCGCCAACGCCTGGCAAGCCCGGTCAAGATGCTCATGCACCGTTGCCAGCGAGGGCGGCAACGTGCCATAGCGATTCAACAAGGTGAGCACCCGATCCAACGCGCCCGGCTTCCAGTCTTGCACCAAGCCCTCCAGTCGCGCGCGGTCCGCCGGGGACGCTTCCTCCCAGAGCCGCAGCACTGGCAGGGTGAGTTTGCCTTTGGCCAAGTCCGTGCCCAGCGACTTGCCGGCCTTGCTCTCGACCCCGAAGAGGTCCAAGCAATCATCGTAAAGCTGATAGGCTGTGCCAAATGCCATCCCGAAATTCCGCAGGGCCGCTCGTTCCGCCGGCTTCGCCCCGCTGGTGAATGCCCCCAAGTCGCAGGACAGCGCGAACAACTCCGCCGTCTTCATTTCAAGAACCTTGAAATACTCCTTCTGCGAAATCGGAAAGTTGCGGCGATGTTGCGTCTGCAGGATTTCACCGGCGCAGACGGTATTCGTGGCCGCGGCCACCGCCCGGCAGACCTCCGGTGTGGGAAAACTGGCGGCCAGTTCCAAGGCTTTGGCGAAGAGACAATCGCCAAAAAGGACCGCGATCTCGTTGCCCCAGTTCGCGGCGAGCGTCAACCGCCCCCGGCGAATTTCGGCCTCATCCATCACGTCGTCATGCACCAGCGTCGCCAGATGCACCATCTCAATGATGACCGCCGTGGTGACATGGGCTTCGCTGACCTTGCCCAGCGCGCGGGCCGTCAGCGCGACCAAGGCGGGGCGGAGTTGCTTGCCCTGGCCGTTCAGGGCGTAGTCGGCATAGGGTCGCAGGCCGGGCTCGAAGGCGTTTACCTGTTCCGCCAGGCGCGCCGCCACGGCATCCAGAAACGGCTCGACGGGACCAACGATCTGTTTCCAGAGTTGGCCCGCCGCCGCATCCGGCGGTTCGGCGACGGGAGCGGCTACCGCTTTCGTTCCAGCAGCGAGCATGCGCGCAAAATCTAGGGACGCCACAGAATCAAGTCAAACCGATATGCCCGCGCAAACGCCAAGTTGGCATCGCGAATTCTGGTTGCCCCCCGGCTTCCGATGAAGTCAGGAAGGGGCGAAAAACCATTCGCGACGACCTAGCTTTCACGTATGCTCACTTTGTGCAAACGCTCGCGGAGAGACTTGAAGCGCAGCCAGCTCTGAACCAAGTGGTCGTCCCGGACCTCTGGCAGCAGCAGGCCGTAGCCGCACTCCGCGCGGGGGAAGACGTGGTCGTGCAAGCGCCGACGGGCTCGGGCAAGACGCTCATCTTCGAACTCTGGTCCAACCAGGGCAAATGTCGCGGCCAGGCCATTTACACCGTGCCAACCCGGGCGCTGGCCAACGACAAACTCGCCGAGTGGCGCGCCCGCGGCTGGGACGTGGGCATTGCCACCGGCGACCTGGCGGAAAACCTGAACGCTCCGGTCCTCGTCGCCACATTGGAAACGCAGAAGCAGCGGCTCATCCGCGGCGAAGGTCCGACGCTCCTGGTCGTGGACGAATACCAGATGCTCAGCGACCCGGACCGGGGCTTGAACTACGAGCTGGCGCTGGCACTCGCCCCGCCCAAAACGCAACTCCTGCTCCTCAGCGGCAGCGTTGAGAACCCACACCACGTCGTCAAATGGCTGGCCCGACTCGGGCGGCGGGCGGTTTTGATCCGGCACGAGAAGCGGCCCGTCCCACTCGACGAGGTTCACGCAAACAACCTGAGCTATCACCTACCCTCGGAAATTCAAGGCTACTGGCCGCGGCTGGTTGCCAAGGCGCTCGCTGAGGACTTGGGACCGATTTTGATCTTCGCGCCGCGCCGGCAGATGGCGGAAAGCATGGCGGCCGAACTCGCGCGCCAATTGCCGAATCCCAATCCGCTGGCACTCAGCGCCGCCCAGAAGCAAGTGGTCGGCGAGTATCTGGGCAAGCTGCTGAAGAGCCGCGTGGCCTATCACCACAGCGGCCTCAGCTACGCGGCCCGAGCCGGCGTGCTTGAACCGCTCGCCAAGGCCGGCCAGTTGCGCGTGGTCGTGGCCACGATGGGCCTGGCGGCCGGCATCAATTTCTCGTTGCGCAGCGTCACGCTCGCCGCCGATTCCTACCGGCGCGATCAGGTCGAGGAACTGCTGCGCCCGGATGAAATCCTCCAGATGTTTGGCCGCGCTGGCCGGCGTGGCTTGGACGAAACGGGTTACGTGCTCATCAGCGCGAACCAGCTTCGCTTGCTGGACGCGCGACCGTGTCATCTCTCCCGCAGCGGGGCGGTGGATTGGAGCACGCTGCTCAACCTCATGGGCTCGGCGGCAGACCGCGGCCAGGCTCCGTTCGTGGAGGCCGTCCGCGTGCAGGACCGGCTGTTTACCACCAAACCCATCTTCCTCGGAGTGGAGGCGTCGCTGAAGAATCCACACACGCCGTGTGGCTTGCAGACGGATGCCGAGCGCGCCCGCCACGTGCGCCGACTCGTGCGTGAAATGCGGAACAGCCACGGAGAATGGGAGACACTGCCAACTTTTACCGAAGCGCCACTGCGGGACATCTGGATTTGCGAATTACGAATGACGAATGGCGAGTCAGCCGCCGTTTCCGAAACACCGCTCGTCCATCGTGATCCTGAAATCGTAAGCCGCTCCATTTTGTCCGAGCCAGCCGCCCTCGAGAAGGTCGGCCAGGGCACGCTGGTCGTTTTATCCGAGGAACCGATGGGCAAGACTTACGGTCGAGCCGTCACGGTGGCAGAGAAGCTCCATGACGACCGCGTGGTCATGGCCAAGTGGGTGCGGCGGCTCACCAATTGGAATGGACGCCAGGCTCCGCTGCAGGCGTGGCAGGAAAAGATCCTGCCGCTGCTTCAAACGAAGCTGGAACAACAGCGGACTCCGGTGGTGAAGGTCGTTCCGCAGGCGCACAAGTTTGTTGCCCACCTCAGCCTCGCCAACCTGACCATGCGCGTCCCGGTGGACCGGCACGGCGTCGCCCTGTGGCGGCCGGTCGAGCGGGAGGTGCTACCCTACGATTGCGCGCAATGCCCGCTCGTGGAAGCCTGCAAACAACTCCCCACGGCCACGGGCACCGCCCTACTGTGGCGGCGGTTGGGTCTCGTGGATGCTGCCGGGCATCCGACCCGGCGCGGACGCGTGGTGAGTTGTTTCTCGCAGGGCTACGGGCTGGCCGTCGCCGCCGCCTTGGAGGACGAGAGTTACCCGCTGGACGAACTGGTCTATGACTTAGCCAATCTGGACGCCGGCTTTCGCTTCTGCGGCGAGGATAACCGCTGGGCGGGCCGCTTGGCCATCGTATGCCACGAACGTTACGGACTGCAGAGCGTTCCCGGCTACCTGGAGAATGGTGTGCCGCCGAAGTACGGCGCCGGCGCGGAGCAGATCGTGGCTTCCATCCATCGGAATCCAGCAGCGAAGCACAGCTGGATCACGGACTTGCTCGGGGCGGGAGACATTGACCGAGTGATTATCGAATGGCGAAGCATGTTGCGGCAGATTGCCCATTCACCCCCGCTCGAGTGGCCGCGCTGGCTGGCGTTGCAGGCGCTCGCCCGCAGCATCCTGAACGAAACCCAGTCCCCCACCCTGACCACTCTGCCGCAGCTGGAGTTTCACCAGACCAAGCGGGTTGACCATCGCTTGATCTTGCGGCGACACTGAAGCCAGAGTTGGCCTAAGCTACCGAAGCAGCCTGGAGTGCTCCTTCAACCAGCGTTCTGCTGTCCGGTAGTCCGGACAAACGCGCTCCACCTCGCGCCAGAATCGCTTGGAGTGATTCATTTCCCGCAAATGAAGGATCTCGTGGAGGCAGACATAGGTCTGCACAAACGGCGGCGTCTGGATCAGCCGCCAGTTCAGCGAGATCGTGCCCCGCCGCGAGCAGGAACCCCAGCGCGAGCGTTGGTTGCGCACCGTAATGCGGCTCACCTTCAGACCTTCCTGGGCAGCCACTGCCAAAACCAGCGGTGGCAATTCGCGCGCCGCCAAGCCCCGGAGGTGCCGCTCAACAGCCGGTCGCAAGTCGCCTGTCGGATCGCCCACCTTGAGCGACTCCGTGCCGAAGCAAATCCATCCCGATTCCCCCTCCGTAATCGCAACCGCGTCGCCCCGGAGGAGAATCTCCGTCCCGATTTGCCAGTCGGTGCGGGCGCGAGGTTGAGCCTGAAGCCTCTCCAACTGCTGCTCCAGCCAGCCCGTGTGACGGGAGGCGAATTCCCTCGCAGCGGTCAGCGATCCGCCGCGGGGCACGGTGACCCGCGCCGAGCCGTCCGAACGCAGGCGCAGCAGATAGCGCCGGGCGCGCGGATTGCGGACCAGTAGGAGCGTCACCCGCTGATTACCAACCTGCAATTCGCTCATCAACGAACTCGCCGCGCTGCTGGGGCGAAATAGGCGTTCGAACCACACCGCCCCAGTAAAGATGGGTTCAGCCGAATTGGCAAACCGTGAAGGGCAACGCGGTTGTCCTCCCCAAACACCGTAATCACAAAAGCCTCAACTGGCGCTCCACCGGCTCGGCCAGACTGCTCACGCCCAGCCCCAGCAACCGAAGCGGGCGCGACACCAGATGCTCCCGGGCCAGCAGAAAACAGCCGAGGCGATAGATGTCGTTTGCTTCGCTGATCGGTTCCTCGACGGAAAACTGGCGGGTCAGGGTGGTGAAATCCCCGTAACGCACCTTCACTTGCACCGTATGGGCGCCGAGCCGCCGGCGCTTGAGACGGTTGGAAATATCCGTCGCCTGCTCGCGCAAACACGCACGCAGCACCTTGCGATCATCGGTGTCGGTCAAAAACGTCTCCTCGCCGCTGATGCTCTTGATCTCGTCACCCAACTCCAGCGGGCGATCATCCTCGCCGAAGGCAAACCGCTTCAGCGTTGGCCCGAAAGAGCCGACCAGCGCGCGCAGGTCACCGGCGTAATCCTGCAAGTCCGCCACCGTTTGAATGCCGGCGCGGTGGAGCACCTGTTCGGTCACCTTGCCAACGCCGTATAGCGTGCGCACGGGGAGCGGACGCAACATCTCCACCTTGTTGCTCTCTGGAATGAGTGTCAGGCCGTCGGGTTTCTGATGGTCGCTGGCAATCTTGGCCAGGAGCTTATTGGCGGCAATGCCCACAGTCGCCGTCAAGCGCCGTTCCTGCGCGATGCGCCGCTTCAAGTCCTGTGCGATGGGCAGCGCCTGACGTAGTGACGCATCGGCGTCCGCCGCTTGGCAGCGCACGGACAAGTCCAGATACGCCTCGTCAATGGACATCTGTTCGGTCACCGCACCCGTCTCGGTGACAAGCTGCATGATCGCCCGGGATTCCGCCCGGTAGTCTTCCATCCGGGGACGAACGAAAACGCCTTTCGGGCAAAGCCGGCCGGCCGTGGCACTGGCCATGGCCGAGCGCACGCCAAACGTGCGCGCCTCGTAGCTGGCCGCGCAAACGACACCCCGCTGCGTGGGCGGCGACCCGACGATCACAGGCCGTCCGCGCAACGCGGGATTGTCGCGCTGTTCGATGGAGGCGTAAAACGCATCCATGTCCAGATGGCAGATGACGCGGAACATCTGCACGGTAGGATGCCACAAGCCAGCTGAGGTCAAAAGCCCGCGCGACGCGAAACGTCCGCCGATTTTGAGTCTGGCCCGGGCAGGGATCGGCGGGCATCATTCCCACACGAGCTATGCATGCCGTGGAATCGCGATTTTGCCAGACTCCTACCGTCCTCACCCGCTTGCTTCCTGCACTGATCCTAGCGCTGTTGGGTTTCGGCCGCGCCGCGGCTGAATCAGCACACACGCCCGCCGACGCGCGAACCGACACCGACAAAGACTGGAGGCGGCCAACACCCTTGCCGGATCACCCCGGCAACGTGTTTCTCGAAGGTGAAACTGTCCGAGCTTTGCCGCCGGAGCTATTGCCCGCCACGGCCACGCACTGGAGGTTACTCGATGACCGCCATCACGCCTTGCGCGCCGCTTCGCTGCCGCCAGAGGCCAAGGACCGACGCGCTCCCATCGCCTTGGGGCAACTTGGCATTGGCTGGTATCGCCTCGAATTCGGGACCACCAACCAGCCGGATCAGGCGTGGACGAGTCTCGCGGTGCTGCCGCCGATTCGGAGTCGTGTGCCGGACGATTCCCCGATTGCCGTGGACTCGGCCGCGGCGTGGTTTGCCCGCAACGACGCAACCCAGCAGGCGAAACTGGCAAACCTCGCGGCGCTCACGGGCGTGAACTGGGTGCGAGACCGCTTGCGCTGGCAAGACATCCAGCCAACTAGCGACGGACTGAAACCCGCGCCGACGACTTACGACACTTCCGCCGATGTGCATCGGGACGCGCGATTGCACCTGCTTCAAGTCTTCCATGACACACCCGCTTGGGCGCGGGAGGAGCCCGATGCGGGCGGACGTTTCGCGCGCGACCTGCGCCATGTCTATGAGTTCGGGCGCGCACTGGCCGTCCGGTTCAAGGGGCGTGTGGACGCGTGGGAACCGTGGAACGAAGCCAACGTGGCTACGTTTGGCGCGCACACGGTGGATCAAATGTGCTCCTGGCAGAAGGCCGCGTGGCTGGGTCTCAAAGCCGCCGATCCGGACGTGATCGTCGGTTGGAACGTCACCACCACGGTGCCGACACCAGCGCAGACCGAAGGCGTGCTGGCAAATGAAACGTGGCCCTATTTTGACACCTACAACATCCACTCCTACGACTGGCCGCATTCGTACGCGAGCCTTTGGAAGCCGGCGCGCGAGGCCGCATCCGGTCGCCCGATCTGGATTACCGAAGCCGACCGCGGCACGCCGCACCTGAAAAATGCACCGTGGTATGACCAAGACCCGCGCCTGGAGCGCTTGAAGGCGGAGTGGATCGCACAGTCCTTCGCCAGCAGTCTCTTCGCCGGAGCGAAACGTCACTTCCATTTCATCCTCGGCAATTACCAGGAGGGGAACCACATCCAGTTTGGTTTACTGCGTCACGACCTGACGCCGCGCCCGGCTTACGTGGCGCTGGCCGCCGTGGGCCGGTGTCTCGCCGGCGCGAAGCCCCTCGGACGCTGGCAACCGGGCCAGCAGGTGCAGGTCTATGCCTTCCGCGCCCGCCCGGACGGTGTGGAGCGCGATGTCTTGGTCGTGTGGGCGGAAAAAGAAGCGGACTGGGATGGCCGCGGCGTAACGACCGCAGATTGGAAACTGCCCGCCGACCTGAACGTGCTGGGCGTCGTGGACTACTTGGGTCGGGCTTGTGGGGTGAAGCTGCCCGAGACGATTTCCTCCGCGCCGGTGTTTGTGTTTCTCCCGCCGGGAGACGCCGCGAAGCTGCCCTTGGAATCGCCGCCTGAACTCGCTCCGCGACGCGAAGGTGCACCGTCACCGGTGGTCCTCCAGATGTCGCTGCCCGCAGCCGCCAAGCGCAAGGTGGAAGACCTGCCGTGGTCGGAGGGTTACGTATACCAGACGAAGCGCGGGCAAGTACTGGAGTTCAAGCTGCACGTTTATAACTTCGCGACCGACTCCGCCGGAGGTCGTCTGCAAATCGTCCGCCAACCGTCGGGCTGGGACACAACACTGGCCGCGCCGGATTTCAAACTCGCCACGATGGAGCGTGCCGAGGTGGCAGGCACTCTGCGCATTCCCAGCGACGCCGCGGTTCGCGACGGTTGGGTGGTTATGCGTGCCGAGTGCGGTCCGCAAGGCAAACCCGTGCTGGCCTTCCGCGTCGTTGCCGTCGAGTGAAGGCTGAGTTTCAGCCAGACGCCCGCGCGAACGGCTTTACTCCAAGCGCTGCCGGTAGAACCCGATCCCCGCGGGACGTGGCAGGGTGATGCTCCACGTTTCGCCCGTCAGCACGGGTTCGTTGGTCAGTGTCATCCAACCGGCGGCGAAGTTGGTAGAGTACTCGACGCGCAGGGTTGGGGCGT
Organism: uncultured Verrucomicrobiota bacterium; assembly: GCA_964634255.1. Classification (GTDB taxonomy): domain Bacteria; phylum Verrucomicrobiota; class Verrucomicrobiia; order Limisphaerales; family MWDV01; genus MWDV01. Next base: position 53,949 of record CAZWJC010000007.1, read on the forward strand.
CTGCATTCGTCCACGAAAGCAACAGCGTGGCGTCGCCGCCTGCAACGTTCAACGGCGGAACGAACACACGGCCCACCCATTCGGGATTATCTACAAACGGATTGCGATTTCCCTGATAGAGAGAAAACACGCGGTCGTTTCGGAGGCGTTCCTCGGCACTGACGGGATCGGCGTAATGCCATTTCAGAACGGTGGTGAAGCGTCCCATCCGGTTCGTGCTGGCGGAGATCAACGCGGCGTTGTCTGTGAGCACCAGTTCCGGCTCGTTCGGCACATCGCCGGTGTAGCGGACCACCATGTAGAATAGAGCGCGGGCAATATCGCCTTTGATGTTGTCCGGCGGCTCCCACGAATCTGAATCGGCCGAACATAGCGGCGCTTCGGCGTGGGCGGGCTTCTTGTACTTGGCCGACGTCGGATCGCTGACGTCGTAGAACTTGTTGCCGCGGGCGCTGTTCACGTTGGCGTCTTCGGCGCGCAAGTTGTGCAGATCGCTGTAGGCGGGAACAACGCCGTCCAGGGCATAGCTGTCACACCACTGATGCTCGCGATTCCAACCTGCGGAGAGCCCAAATGCGGATTTGGACTCGGAGCGTTGGGCATAGAACAACCGGACGCAGTTGGTATCAGCAGAATCCTCGTCGAGAACCTTCAGCGCGTCCGAGGTGTCCATCTGCGAACTGCTCGAATACGGAATTATCGCGTGATTATGGACGATGGCATGCAGTGCCAGCCGAAGTTCGCCGCCTGTCTTGCCTCGGGCCGGGGCGTAATAGGATGCCGGCGGAGCGGCGCGCAAGGCGACCAGTCCCGCAACCAGCAGAGCGAGACTGGAGGCGAATGTTCTCAGTTCGCCCAAGCTAGCACGTCGTGCGACTGGAACAAGGCTGGAGCGGCGATTGGCACTTCAAAGCCGAAGCGCACATGCCCTGTCGCTTTCACCCGTCAACGAAGGCAAATCCCCCCGTCGCTGTGATCAAACCAGCCCGCCCAGTTTTCCTCGCTTCGACCAAAGCTCGGTCGGCTTGAAGATGCCGACGGGCGTGATGATACCCGTCACCAGCTCGGCAGGCGTCACGTCGAAGCCCGGGTTGCGGGCGCCGCTGGTGGGATTCGCCACGCGCACGTAGGCGCGTTTCCCGGCTTTCGGCTGTTGGCTTTCGGCTTTCGGATTCGCAATGACGCCCCAAGCCCCCAGCACCTCGCTCTCGTGGCGATCTTCAATCGGGATGTCCATGCCGGACCGCATCTGCCAGTCAATCGTCGAAAGCGGCAGCGCCGCGTAGAACGGAATGCCGTGGCGCTTGGCGAGCACCGCCTTCGTGTAGGTGCCAATCTTGTTCGCCACTTCGCCGGTGCGGCCCAGCGTGCGGTCGCTGCCCACAATAACCAGGTCTATCTCGCCGCGTTGCATGAGATGCCCCGCCGCATTGTCGGCGATAACCTGATGGGAAATGCCCTGTTGGGCCAACTCCCAAGCTGTGAGCGACGCGCCTTGGGAACGGGGGCGGGTTTCGTCGCAGAAGACGTGGAACTTCCGCCCCGCTGCTTGGGCGGCATACATCGGCGCGGTGGCTGTGCCGATGTCCACGCACGCAAGCCAGCCCGCGTTGCAGTGCGTCAATACCCGCATGCCCGGTTTGATGAGCCTCGCACCGTGTTCACCAATGGCGCGGCATTCCTCGACACTGCGATTCGCGAACTCCTCCGCCGCGGCCAGAGCGAGCGCCAGTTGTTCCTCGACGCCTTCGCCCACAACCATGGCTGCCCGCACCTGATTCAGGGCATTGACCGGATCCACCGCCGTGGGACGCGCGGCCTTCAACGTTGCGTAAACTGCGTCCACATGCAGAGAAAACTTGCCGAGATTGCGCCCCCGAAAAGCCCGCGCCCCTTGGGCCAGACCGTAGGCGGCGGTCGCGGCAATGGCCGGCGCGCCGCGCACAATCATGTCGCGGATGGCCGCCGCGGTTTCTCGGTAATCACGGGTGGCGACGATTTCGAATGCGTGCGGCAGCAGACGTTGCTCGATCAGTTGCACGGCATTGGCCGCACGATCGAAGGTCACGGTGCGATACTGCTGCGCTCGACCACCAACGGTCACTTTCATGCAGTTAGGAAACCATGCTCTGACCCGAATGCACGTGAATTCGGCGGTCACCCCGGCTACCAAAGCACCCCTTTTCAGGGGCGCTGAATAACGCGACGGCCCAGCGCATCCTTATCGCTTTGAAGCCTGCAACTGCGGAAGCCAGCGGTTTAACAGGTCGCGGCAGTTGATCACCTTCTCGATTAAATCGACCGGCACATAAAAGTACTGGTTCGAGGCCTCGAAGCCAAACCGCGAGTCGGCGGATTGCAGCGCGTGCAGCCGCCGCGCCTGGACAACTTCGTCGTTGAGCACCCGTTCCAGTTCAACCAGTGGTAGCGCGGCCTCCGCAGCCGTCTTGGCCGCCACGGCCGCACGCCTCGCCATAACAAACCGGGCCTGATTCGCCGTACTGCGGAAGTGGATTCCCGCCGCTTCAGCCACGCGGCATTCCGCTTCAAACTCCTTCCGCTGGTTCGCCGAGACACCGTGGGCGGCAGCCGCCGCTCGCCGGAGTTCGTCCAGGGTGCGCGCGAATCCTGCAGCGACTTTCTCGAGCTGTTCAGCGAAGACTTCCGGCGGATAGATGCAACGCCACGAGTCCAGATCGTCGTACGGGAAACCCGTCATGCTGGCGCGGTAACCGGTCGGCTCCCCCCACAAGAGGTTGGCCGGCCCCAACTGCTGCGGCGCGGAATAGACCACGCCACCATGGTACGGGAATTCGCTGAACGCCGCGCTGAAGCCACGCCACGCCTGGACCACCTCGCCGGCAAGCGTTTTTCCAAACCGCCGTTCAGCCACGCGCTGCATGGCCTGGTCTGCAGACCCGCCGGCCAGCGCCTCCGAAACCACTTCGAGATTCGGTGAGGGATAGCCCCCGAGCGTCCAGCCCAACATCAGGCCGCTGACGTCGGCGCCGCGCAGGTTCTCTGCGTGCCGGGCCACATTCGCCACGGCGGGGATGTACGGTACGGAGGACAGCTCCCACGTGTTGCCCGCCTGAATCTTGGCGATGGCCTTCAACCCGCGCTCGCGCGCGATTCGCCAGTGTTCGGTGGCGCGCGGCCCGGGACCAACCGCCGAAATCGAATACTCCCCGACTTCGCTCTTCACGCCGCCGCGCTCAATCGGCAGCCGCCACTCGCTCACACTCATCAGCGCAACGCCCGGCGGCAGTTGCCGGATCGCGTCGCCCGCCCAAGCGTCGTTCCAGCCCCAATCCCACGCGATGAGTTGCGCCCGCGTTCCGGCTTGCTGGATGCCGTCCTGGAACAATCGGTTGACTTCGGCAATCACGTCCGCCGGCGCGCGTTTGCCGCAGCGGGGACACTGCGCTCCTTGGCCGTGCGACCAGCAATTCGTCAGGTTTTCGGAGCCGCTGATGCTGAAGAAACCGCCCAAGTCCGGCACCGCCTTGCAGATCGTGGCGACGGACGAGCGGATGAATTCCTGAACGGCGGGCACGCTGGTGCAAAGCGCTGCGTGATCACCTTCCACAACGCCTTTAAGCTCCGGGTGGCTTGCGAAGAACGCGAGCGGCAGCGAACGCGGTTCGTTCAGGTACAGAAACACGCGAATTCCCTGTTTGCGCGCCCGAGCGACGAGCCGGCGGAGACTCTTCAGCCGCGTCTCATACTGCGTGCTGCGGTCCCGATCCCACGGGCAAGGCGCTAGCTTGTGCAGCACCGCCTGCAGCCAGACGCCATTGACACCCGCTTGGGCGAGCTGCGCGAGGTAACCTTCCGGGTAGGAATCGGCCTCCGGCTCCAACAGGGGATCGCCATAAAGTGCGAAATAGGAGTAACAGAAGCGCAAGCCGTCGGTTGCACGAGGCTTCACGCGTACCGCCGGCTTCTGTGAAAGCCGCGCTACGAAACCAAAGAGCGGATCCTCCGCATGAGTCGCGCGCTCACCGAATTCCTCCCGCACGATTTGGGCGATGTCGCGTTCCCGCTGGAGTGTCGCCTCCTCGGGCGGCTGATAGCGGATCCGCTCGCACCGGGGCTTGAGGCTGCCGAGCTTGATGAACAGGAAATCGTCTTCGCGCAAGGCGAAGGCCAGTTGTTCCGCCGTCCAACCGAGCAGGTCCAGCAGTTGTTCGTACGGCAGCAGGTGCCAGTTCCGCCGGATGACCGAGAGTCGCGAGCGGGCCAGCTGATCCCGCGTGATGCGCGGCGGATCGCCCAGCCCCATCGCGCGCCCCAGGCGCAGGATATCCACCGGTTGCGCCCCGACTACCCGGGCCATCCGTTCGACAGAAACAAGCGGCCAGTTGCGCCAGACAAACGCGTGCAGGCGATCTGGAAAATGCGGCAACGAAACCGGCTTGGGCGCCGCCCCCATGGGCAGGTCCGCAACCGTGACCCTTGGTTGGGCAGGCTTCCCCCCACCAACAGCCGGCAGGTCGCTCAGCATCCACCCGCCCGCCGAGAGGGAGGCGGCCTTTACGAAGCTACGTCTGGTCCAGTTCATGATTATTCCAACCACTGCGGGCGCCCTTCGCACGTCGCGGAAGCAACCCCGGATTCGCCGGCTCGACTTCGCGCTTGCCAACGGCGGTCCCGTCTTGCACCTTTCAGCCTGCCGGTTGCGCGGTTAGCTCAGTTGGTAGAGCACTACCTCGACACGGTAGGGGTCACAGGTTCGAGTCCTGTACCGCGCACCATCCCCTATTCCTCGGCCTTGATCAATGCCACTTGGCCATCGAAATCCGTAACCAACACACGCTTTGCGCTGAGCGGCACGACCGTGTTCATCACTCCGGTGCCGAGTTTGTGTTGCCAAAGGATGCTGCCGGTTTGAGCGTCGAGTGCCAGCAGGACACCGTTCTTCGTCCCGTAAAAGACCACGCCGTCTTTCTCCACCAGCATTCCGGAGTTGATGTCGTAGCCAAACTTGGCATTCGTACTCCAGACCTTCTCGGGTTGACTCGGTTCGGTGGCCAGGGCGTGGATGAAGTCATTCATCGCCCGGACGTAGATGCGTTTCCCGTCCTCCGACAGGCCGATGGATTCGCGACCACCGAAATCACCCGTACGCCAGACCTGCCCCCCGGTTTGCGCGTCAATCGCTGTGATCTTACGGTCGGGGGCAACAATGAACACCTTGCCCTGCGCAGCTACCGGCCAGCAGGCGGCGGGCGAGAGGAGCGCTCCGGGCCGGTCGCCTTTCCATTTCCAGGCCAGCGCGCCGGTCTTCGCATCCAACGCGTAGAGCCAGCCGCCCCACGCGCCGAAGATGACTTTGCCATCATGGACCAAGGGGCGCGTTTCGACGAATCCCTGGACCTCGTTGAATTCCCAAACCGGCTTTCCATCCGCCAAACTCAAGGCTCGAAACTGGCCTTCGCTAGAGCCGATGTAAACCAAACCATCGGCGATCCGCGGACACGCAACAATCGGGCGGGCGGTTTTGAATCGCCAGAGCCGCTTGCCGTTCGCTGCCTTGAGGGCGTAAACGCAGCCATCTGCCGACGCGAACACCACGCGGTCATCCGCGACGTCCGGCGTCGAATACACGGCGTTCCGCGCTTTGAACTTCCAGCGCACTTCCCCGGATTCCAAGGTGTAGGCGCGTACCACGCCCGAGGCGTCGCCCACGATGGCGAGGTCCTGCCACACGGCTGGCGTCGAGGCGATCGTGAAGCCGGTGACTTGCCGCCAGCGGGGCTTCACATTGGCGAACTGCTGGTTCATCGCGAAATCCGGTCGGGGATAGTTGTTCGTGCTGCCGACATAGTCACGCCGCCCCAGCTGGACAGAATGCCATTCGGTCTGACCGCGTTTGCCGTGCAGGTGCTCGGCAAAGGTCATGTGCCCATCGCGGATTTCCACGAGGGTAAAGCCACCCGCCGGTTTGCCGGCGCGCAGGTTGGAGCGGCCCATCACGCCGGGGACACCTTCAAAATCCATCTTGCGATTGCTGTGGCCATGCCCGACCAACACGGCCTGTGTGTTGACGCGCTTGAGTCGGTCCAGCACCTCGAACCAATTGGCGATGCCGTCATCGAGCGGATAATGCGTGACGAAGATGATGGGGCGGTTGTGAACCTTGGCGAGTTGCTCGTCCAACCAACGGATGTCTTGCGGGGCAAAGTGTCCGTCGCCCATCTTCATCAGCGGCCCCTCGTGCATGCCGATAAACCGGTACCCGCCGTGGTCAAAAACGAAGCGGTCGCTGCCAAAGATATGCGGGAAGTCTGTCGCGCCCGATTCGGACCACTTCGTATCGTGGTTGCCCGGGATGATCCGAAGCGGGACTTTCAGATCGCGGAGGATGTCTTTGGTCAAGGTCAGTTGAAGGCGCGAGCCGTATTCTGTGATGTCGCCGGAGATGACCACAAACTTCACGTCCGGCAACGCGTTGATGTCCCGCACCGCCGCACGCAAGTCGTCCGCTGCCGTCTCCGAGCCGACGTGCGTGTCGCTGAGCCAGGCAAAGCGGAAGCCGTCGCCCGCCCGCAGTGGGAGCGTGAGCAGGCAAACGAGAAGCGGGAGAAAGGCTGCGAAAGAAGCGCAGCGACGCACGCTGGCGAGCAGAAACCGGTTTGTGTTCATCGGCACTAAGGTCTGGTCCGCGCGCAAGTCAGGCGCGCGGTCGCATTGTCCCGGGGAGACCCGGACGTTTCAAGCGGGATAACGATTCATCCCCGCGGAAACGCGCACCGCGCTCAACCCAGCTTGCGCAGGAAGGCTATTTCCTTTTGCAGGATTGAAGCGCGCTCCGCCTCGGGGAAGCGCCCCAGCGATTCGTTCTCCACGCAGAGGTCGCCGGCGTAGCCTGCTTTGCGCAAGATCGCGGCGATGCGCTGAAAGTCCAAGTCGCCCTCGTAAACGGGGCAATTGTATTTGGCGTATTCCCAGCCCATCTCACGCTTCGTATTCCGCTTGTCCTCCGGGTAATGAATGCTCTTGCAGTGGGTGTGGACCACATGCGGCGCGAACCGCTCGTAGATTCGATACACCTGATCCAGCGGGTGCCCCCACCAATACAGATTCGCCGTATCCAACGTCACGCCCAATCGGTCCGAGCCCACGCCTTTGAGAATTTGCTCCATCAGGTCGGGATCGTTGGTGGCCTTGCCGTGGTTTTCGATGCCGAAACGAACCTTGGTGCTTTTCGTGGCGTCGCAAAGCTGCCTGCACGCCTTGGTCGCAAAAGCCGCGAACTCCTCCAGCTTGAGCGCCCGGGGCACGACATCAATGCGGATCACCGGCACGCCGAGTTGTTCCGCAACCTTCGCGAGCCCCTGGGTCATCTCGATTTCTTGATCAAGGCGCTCCTCAAACCGGTTGTGCATGCAAAACGCGCTGATGCGGCGACCATTCGCCTCCAAGTCCGCCTTCAGCTTGGCGACGCCTTCCGCGGTGGCGACGGCGTATTGCTTCCCCGGGGCGACGAGGCTGGACAGGACCAACTCGTCGTTGACGTCAGCCTCGAAGCAATCGGCTTCGAGTTGTTTTAGCGCTGCCCAACTGTCGGCCTTGTTCACGAATTGCAGATGCACGTCACGGCAGCCCACGGGCCAGCGTTCCGATTTGGGAGCGGCAAGAGCCCGATCGGCCAGACGAAGCGCTCCTGAAGCTGCGGCCACGGTCACTGTGGTTTGGAGAAAACGACGGCGATTGATCCCTACTGAGTTACCCATAAGTGACATTCCCAAAATCACACCTTGGTTACCGGCACCTTCCGCACACGGCTGGCGATGTCATCCACCTCCGTCATGCTCTCGCACCCGACATTCAGCACGTCCACGCAACCGAGGCCGAGCACATACTTGACGGACGCGTTCTTTTTCTCGTCGTCATTCCGGAACTTGCCTTCGCCCATGATCTTCATCCCCACCACGCCCTTGCCCGCCGCGTGCATCTTCTCCAAGACCGGCACGACGACTTCCGGAGCGCCGTCCATGCTCTGACCATAGGGGTTGATGCGCGTGTGAACCGAATCCACCCACGGTTCATCGGCAGCCACCTTTAACGCCTCAAGCGAGTGGCACGAAACGCCGTGCGCGCGGATCGAGCCCTTCTCCTTGAGCTTGGCCAGGGTGTCCATTTGCTTGCGCAACTCCTCGTTCCACTTGCCGGAGGTGACGCAGTGCAACAGAACGAGGTCAATGTAGTCCGTGCCCAATTCGCGGAGAAAGCGTTCCACCACTACATCAGCGTCCGGTCGCTCCTTTTCCGGAATGCCGCCATCGTGGAACCAGATCTTCGTCACCACCTGAAAACGGTCACGTTGGATGCCTTTCAGGGCTGGGATGACATACGGGTGAGTGCCGTAGAGGTCCGCCAAGTCGAACATCCGGGTCCCCCGGTCAAATGACTCGCGGATCAGCGTCTCGAACTTTTCCTTACCCATGCGGGTGTGATTGGACTGGCGCTGGCCGCCGCGCATGCCCGTGCCCAGGCAGAAGCGCGAAGTCTTGATCTTCGTCCGGCCCAGTGTTACCGGCCCGTAGGGATCGAAGGTCTGCGGTTTGGATTCCGCCGCCCGCAAGAGTGGAGTGCTGACGACAAGAGCGCCCGCCGCGAGGGCGGACCGACGGAGGAATTCACGACGTTTCATGAGGAGTGACTCGTTGGCGGCCTTTCGGATTTGGCTTAGCGTTTGACTCATAACCGGTTTCATGCGCGCGGCCAACGAGTGCCACAGTTATGCCGGAAATGCAACTCCCGGGCCGAAGTCATCCGCATGAAATACCTCATCCCTCACTGCGGCTTATTGATCATAGGTGCTTGTGATGGTGCCGACGAGGTACGCATCGCTCGTTGTGCCGTCGTCGTAGCGGTCGAGCACGACGTGTGTCGTGTGGCCGGGCGTCGTACTGTAGGTATCACCGAACGAAATGTCGTAGTGGACGATTCGTTGGGTGTTGGCGAACAGCGTGAGCGACGCGCCCGTGGCGGGACTGGACAGCGCGTTCCGGTAAACGACCTGCGTGCCGTTTGTATTGATGCCAATGCAGTTGATCACCTGGCGACCGGGCGAAGCGGGATAGGTCAGTCGCAATCCCGCGGAAGTGCCGTCGCGCTCCAGCGTCAATTTGTCGGTGCGGGCGACGATGCTGCCTGCCGTCGTCGCGGTGCTCCGCACCCGGCGGATCACCAAGCCGTCCGAGCCCGACGGATAACCCGGCGCTGCCGCACCCACCTCACTGCCGGAACGAACCGCTCCCGTGGTCCGAATCGAGCCAACCACATCAAGCGCCACGGCGGGATTGCTCTTGCCGATGCCGACTTTGCCGCCCTGGGTGATGCTCAGCCGGTTGGTGCCATAGGTGTAGAAGTCGAGGCCGTACTGGTTTCCACCCGCGGTGCGTTTCGAGGCGATGCCCTCCCCGCTGAAGCTGCCGAACGTGAGGCCGGGCAGGAGCGCTCCAGAGTTCAGGCTGGTCGGGTCAATCATCACGTTGCCGTCGTTGCGCCAGCGCAGGGCCAGAACCTGGCCGCACCCCGTACCCAAACCACCGCCATCACAGCCGTATAGCACCGGGCCGTCCACGTTCACCCCACCGAACAACTTGCCCGCACCGTACCAGCCAAGGCCGTGGTTCAAATCGCCACTCCCGCGGAAAAACAGTTCGGAATCGTTTAGCCGGGCGTTGCCGCCGATGTTCAACACGTCCGAGCCCACAGCGGTGCCGATTCCGACGCTGGCAAGGAAGCTGTTATTGCCGAGGAAGGTCTGTCCGGCATTCAGGCGAGCTACGTTTGTGGAGAGCCGCGTATCGGTCAGCGTTCCGGCGTTGAGGTTGCCGGCGTTCTGGTAGAATGCGCCATGCTGACCGTCGAGCAAATCGGCGCTCACCGCGGTCAAACCGGAGCCGTTCCCTTGGAAAGCGGTGGCGGACACAGTGCCGCCAACCTTCAGCGCGAAGGCGGGATCGTTGGCCGTGTTGATGCCGACGCCCCGGCTCGAAGTGATCTTCAGGTCATTGCCTGCGGAGATAGTCAGGTCGTGGCCCACCGACGACGTCGAATCGTGGTCCACCTGGGCGGTCAGGTCATGGCCTACCCAGGACGTCATGTCGTTTTCCACTTCGCGGTCGAAGTTTTTTTCAGCGTGGATGAAAAGTTGTTCCGAACCTTTTTTATCTTCAAACCGGATTTCGTTATAGTTGTCGGAGGTTCCACCTTTGGAAGACCGCGTCTTGACCCCGCTTCGCGTGGCGTTGGCCGGCAATTCATATGGGGGCATGTGGGTGTCATTGTAGAAGCTGCCAGTAATCACCGGTTGATCGGGGTCGCCGTTGACGAACTCGACGAGGACCTCCTGTCCGATGCGCGGGGTGAAGATCGCGCCCCAACTCGCGCCGGCCCAAGGGCTGGCCACACGCAGCCACGCGCTCGCATTCTCGTCCTTCGCCCCGTAGCGGTCCCAGTGGAACTGCACTTTGACCCGGCCGTATTTATCCACCCAAATCTCCTCGCCGGTCTTGCCGGAAACGACAGCCGTACAAGCCCTGGCCACGGGTTTGGTCGCCCTGCGGGCCGGACGGAAAGGCAGGTTGGCGGGGATCACTTCAAACTGGTTGCCGTAATAGAGGCTCGTGACCCCGTTGGTCACCCGGCGGAAAGCCGCGTGGCGGACGCTCGTGACCAGGTAATCTCCGGAGAGTCCGCTGCTCGTCCGGTCATCGAGCGTGAATACGGTGCCAGGGCGCAGGTCGGGCGCGGTACTGGAGCCCGCCAGGGCCGCGCGTTCCACGTCCACGCGCTCTTGGCGCAGCTTCGCCAAGCGCTTGCCTTCGGCCGGTGTCGTGTAACCTGCCAGGTCGTAGGTCTCGCCGAAACCACCGATTGTGCTGGTTTGCGCTGCGAGGAGGGAGGTGTTCGGCTTCTCAAAATCGTAGCTGTTGAGGCTGGACTTGAGAGTGGATTGGTGAACGCCCTTCCCGAAGGTTCGGATCCATTCGGTGGCTGACGGAACTTCGGTCGTCCGATTGCCGAAGTAGGAGAACGGCGAATTCGACGCCTGCAGGTACGCTGACGGCGAATCTCCCAGGATCAAGGTCGGCGGCGTGCCGCTGAGGCTGAAGAAATAGAAAATCCCATCGTTTTCCAGCAACCGACTCAGGTAATTTAAATCGGCCTCGCCAAATTGCATGACGAATTCCCGCTGGTCGTAGCTTTCGGCCAACGAGAGGCGAACCGCATTCGTATTCGTGGCAACCGCTTGATACAGCGCCGAAGCCAGGCTTGGCACGGTGGTGTTCCGATGGATGCGGTAATCGGATTTCAGCGCCAGATACGCGAGCGGCGATTCGAGTCGAAAGCTGTAAAGGGCGGTCTTCCCATCGTAGGACGCCAGCGAGCATCCGGAGACAATCCCCGCAAAACTGGTCGAGCGACCGCTCCGCCCGAAAGTCACGCGCGCCTGCCGCCCTAGTTGAGCATCCGGAGATAAATCCGGGCCGGGGAGAACAACCTCCACAACGAACTCGTAGGGTTCGGACATAGCCTCGCGACCGAAGAAGCCCACCACCGTACCCAAGGCTTCGCCATCCAAACTAAAGGAAAAAGAGGGTTCCGCAGTTCGGGAAACAGGAGAAAGTGACCTGAAGGGCAATGGCGTTGCCGTTCCCATCGCTGTAGCGGGGCCAAGCAAGTCCTCATACACCCCGCCGCCACCGTCATCGAGGTTCACCGGCTTCACGGCAGCCGCGCCGATCTTCGCGGTGGTCACGGCACCATCGGCGATCATTGCCGCCGTAATTGCTCCGGCAGACACACCAGCCGCCACACCCGCCCCCGGCGCGTACGTGGCGTAAGGAGCCGCCGCGATGGGTTGACGCGGGGTCAGCGTCGAAAAGGATGCAACGCCGTTGGTGCGGACTGCGGTCTCCAACCAGCGCGCGTTGCCGTCGAAGGCGGAGCCGAAATCCAGCGAGACGGTGAAGTAGCCGTTGGTCACGCCCGTGGCGGTATTGGTCTGCCCGCTGCCGACCTGGGTACCGCCGTTGATCGCATCGTAAAGACTGAACTTCAGGTCGTAGATGCCGTTGGCAGCGTTCGTACCGGCGGTCAATCGCCCTTGATACGTGAACGCGGTGCTTAGCGTGGCAGCGTTGGCGACAAGGCAGGTCAGTGCGAGGGAGCTGACCAGCGGAAGGCATTTGAGGACTTTCATGAGGAAAACACTTTGCAGACAATCGTTCGCTCGGCGGAATGGCGGATCGTGGTCCCATCACCCGAGAAGCCGAAGTCCGAAATCAACATGGTTTCAGACTGCGTCGCCTGGTGGCCAAAGTCAACGGCCTGCCTGCGTCGCCAGGCAACCATGAACCACTGCTCGATCGCGACGCCTTAGCTAAGCCGTGTGCCGGGCCAGCAGGTATTCGCGAAAAGCAGCGTAGTCCACTTCCATCCGGTCGAAGTCTTCCGGCACACGGTCAAGCGCGGCCAAGGCTGGTGGAGCTGCCGGGCTGAAACCGAGGATGCGTTCGATCTCATCCGGAAACTTCGCCGGGTGCGCCGTTTCAAGCACGACTGCCGGCGCGCCGTTGAGCGGCTCCTCTGCGACGTAGTCGAGGAAGCCGCGCCAGCCAACCGCCCCGTGGGGTTCGAGCAGTAGCCGATGCAGCCTCCAAGCTTCTCCAATCGTGGTACGGGTTTGCGCGTCGGAAACGCTGCTGCTGAAGAGGTCGCGGCGCATGGCCTCCATGTCGGGAGCGCGATGCAGGATGCCGGTTTCGTCCATGCGCCCGCCATAAACCGCCACGAGCCGGGCAAGGTTGCTCGGGTGGCCGACGTTCATGGCGTTCGACAAGCAGTTCCGCGAGGGCTCGATCTTCTCGTAGCCGCCCGTGCCGAGGAAGCGCGGAAACTCGTCATTGCCGTTCACAGGCACGACCAGCTTACGAATCGGTAAGCCCATCTGACCGGCGATGATCGCGCCCATCATGTCACCGAAGTTGCCGCTGGGGACAACGATCACGATCGGCTCGCCGGGTTTCGCAAGACGCGACGCAGCGTAGAAATAGTAAACGCTCTGTGGCAGCAGCCGACCGATGTTGATCGAGTTGGCGGATGAGAGCGCGATGTGCTTCAGTGCCGGGTCGGCGAAAGCGCGCTTCACCATTGCCTGGCAATCGTCGAACTTCCCGTCCACGGCGATGGTGCGGATGTTCTCGCGCAGCGTCGTCATCTGCTTGCGCTGCCGGTCGCTGACCTCGCCGACGGGAAACAACACGATGACACGGATGCCTTCAACCTTGTGAAACGCACTCGCCACGGCAGAGCCGGTGTCACCGCTGGTGGCGGTGAGAATCGTGAGTTGCTTGCCGGTCTCGCGCACGAAGCGCCCGATGAGCCGCGCCATCATGCGGGCGGCGAAATCCTTAAACGACGCCGTCGGGCCGCGGTCGAGCCGCAGAATGTTGACGCGGTCCAGTCCGCGCACCGGTTCGAGCGGCACGTCGTAGTTGTAGGCATCGCCGCACAGCGCAGCCAGGTCGTCATTGGAGATGACACCGTCGCTGTATTTCGAGAGCACGCGGAAGGCGATCTCGGCGTAAGGCAGTGCGGTGAACTCCGCGAGTTCAGCAGGCGTGAACTTCGGAAACTCGCGCGGCAAGTAAAGCCCTTTGTCCGGGGCCTGGCCAATCAGCAACGCCTCGCGCAGGTTGACCGGTGGCGATTGCTCGTTGGTGCTGAAGAACTGAATCATGGCTGAAGCCGACCTCCGCTCACCCGAAGTTTTCCACCCGAATCATCACCGGCTTGGCTTTCACAACCGCTAGCTTGCCGATCTTGGCCAGGGCCTTCGTCACCGCCCCGTTCGCCGCCTCGTGCAGCATGAGAATCAGTGGCACGCTCTCGCCAACATGGCCCTCTGGTTGGATGACCGATGCGATGCCGATCTTCGCCGCGCCGAGGATCGCTGTGATCTTCGCCATCACGCCCGGTTTGTCCACGACACTCAACCGGACGAAGTAGCGCGACACAATCTCATCCATCGGCACAACACATCCGCTGCGCTCGCAAGCGACGAACGGCGGCACGCGCAGCTTGTTGCCAAGCTTCAGATCGAGGGCGGCGTCCGCGATGTCGCTCAGCACGGCGCTGGCGGTGGCATCCTTGCCCGCGCCGCGACCGTAGAACAGCGTGTCGCCCACCACGTCGCCGCGGACGAACACCGCGTTGAACACATGGTTCACGCTGGCCAGCACATGCGAGTTCGGGATGAGCGTCGGATAAACCGAGACTTGAATCTTCGGCGCACCATCCGCCCGCTTCACCATTCCCAGCAGCTTGATCGTATAGCCGAGTTGTTCGGCGAACTTGATGTCCAGCGCGCTGATGTGCCGGATGCCTTCCACGTAAATCTGGCTTGGCTTCACCCAGAACCCGTGGGCCAGCGACGCCAGGATGCCGGTCTTGTGTTCCGCGTCGAAGCCGTCAATGTCCAGGTCCGGCGGTGTCTCGGCGTAGCCCTGCGCCTGCGCGTCCTTGAGCACGGCGTCGAAGTCCGCGCCTTCGAGCTTCATGCGGGTGAGGATGTAATTGCACGTGCCGTTGACGATGCCGTAGAGCGCGTTGATGCGGTTGCCGACAAACCCTTCGCGCAACGCTTTGATGATCGGAATGCCGCCGCA